>JAZRCD010000199.1:0-20934 GCA_045635425.1 Ructibacterium sp.
GCAATACGATCAGTTCGGTCATGCAGCATTTGATCAAACTGCAGGTGGTGGCTATGGCGGTGGTTTCGGCGGTTTTGACGGCTTTGATATGGGAGATATTTTCAGCAGCTTCTTTGGCGGTGGTTTTGGCGGCCAACGCTCCAACCCCAACGCACCAAGACGTGGACGCGACTTAAGTTATGTTGTTGATTTAACCTTTGAAGAAGCTTGTTTTGGCGTAGAAAAAGACATCAGCATCAATCATTTGGAAAACTGTACTACGTGTAACGGGTCCGGCTCTGCACCCGGAACTTCTCCGGAGACATGTCCGGTCTGTCACGGAACCGGGCAGGTTCGAACAGTGCAACGAACCGCTTTTGGTAATTTCCAAAGCACCCGTCCTTGTGACTCTTGCGGTGGTCGCGGAACCATTATTAAAACACCTTGTAGCGAATGTCATGGTGAGGGTACCGTAAGAAAAAACAAAAAGGTTCGTGTTAAAATCCCTGCAGGCATCGATGATGGTCAGCAGGTTTATGTTCGTGGCGAAGGAGATGCCGGCACCAAAGGTGGTCCCTCCGGCGATCTGATTCTTAACATTCGCGTTCGGAAACACAAATTATTTGTACGTCAGGGATATGATATCCTGTGCGATTATCCTATTTCCTTTGTACAGGCAACCCTTGGTGCAGAAGTTCAGGTTCCCACAGTTGACGGGAAGGTCTCCTATCAAATCCCAGAAGGAACACAACCGGGCACCGTATTCCGACTTCGGGGCAAGGGTGTACCTAAACTTAACTCCAACCAGCGTGGTGACCAATATGTCACCATCAAGGTGGAAATCCCCAAGGGACTTAACGAAAAACAAAAGGATCTTCTTCGCAATTTTGATGAAAACGTGGATGCATCCAAGTATAAACAAAGCAAAAACTTTTTTGACAAAATGAAGGAAATCTTTAAATAAGAACAGTAAACGCCGACCTGCCAGCCGGCGTTTCCCTGTATAGAAAGGATGAATCTTATGGATTGGATTAAAGTAACCATTACCACAACCGCAGAAGGTATTGACCCCATCAGCGGACGGCTTTTAGACCTTGGTATTACCGGCATTGAAATTGCTGACAAGGATGAATTCAAAGAATTTCTGGAAGCAAACAGAAAGTATTGGGACTATGTAGATGAAGAACTTGAACGATTGATGGACGCAGATACCATCATCACATTATACTTAAGCGATGGCGCTGCAGGCTTGGAACAGCTTGCCGCTGTCAAATCATCCATGGACGAATTACGCCAACTGGACACCGAGAAAATTTACGGCACCCTTCAAGTTGCGACCGAAAATGTAAAAGACGAAGACTGGTCGGAAATTTGGAAGCAATACTTTCATCCCATTCCTGTTGGAGAAAAGGTATTGATTTGCCCTGTATGGGAACAAACAAACAACACCGATGGCAGAACTGTATTTACCGTTAATCCCGGCATGAGTTTTGGTACCGGTTCCCATCCCAGCACACGCTTTTGTATCGAAGAAATCGAAAAACATTTACAAAAAGACGATACCGTTCTTGACTTGGGTTGTGGCTCCGGCATTTTGTCTATCATCGCTCTTCTTCTGGGTGCCAAGGATGCCATTGCCATTGATATCGATCCAAACGCCGTAGATGTTGCCTACAGCAACCTTTCCTTAAATCAATTATCCAAGGAAAACTATCACGCATTTGCAGGAGATATTCTAACTGATATTAACCTTAGAAATGACTTAGGAAAATACGATTTGGTCATTGCCAACATTGTTGCGGATGTTATCATTGGTCTGTCAGGTTTTGTTCGTCAGTTTATGAAAGAAGACGGAACCTTCATCTGCTCCGGCATCATCTTAGAACGTCTTGACGAAGTTGTTTCTGCTTTGGAATCTGCCGGATTAACCGTTCAGGAAATTCGCAA
The DNA here is from genome assembly GCA_045635425.1 of Ructibacterium sp. Taxonomy (GTDB): domain Bacteria; phylum Bacillota; class Clostridia; order Monoglobales; family Monoglobaceae; genus Ructibacterium. Next base: position 1,927 of record JAZRCD010000199.1, read on the forward strand.
AGATACCGACTGGGCGGCAATCACCTGTAAATAACAAATCAAAGGAGGATCCTCATGCGACGTTTTTTTACCGAACCTGAAAACATAAGTGGAAATCACGTTAAAATCATCGAAGATGCATCTCACATTACCCGAGTTCTTCGTATGGAAGTCGGTGAAAACATTCTTGTCTTTGATGGGACCGGTTATGAATACACCGTTAAACTGACCGGTCTTAATCAAAAAGAGTGTCACGGTGAAATCCTTGATAAAAAGTTTTCTGAGCAGGAACCATCCGTAAAAATTACAATTTTTCAAGGTCTTCCCAAATCAGGAAAGATGGAATCTATTATTCAAAAATCCGTTGAACTTGGAGCCACTTCCATCATCCCTACCGCAACAGATCGTTGTGTTGTGAAACTGGACCAAAAAGGAAAAAAGGAAAAAACAAAACGTTGGAACAAAGTTTCCATGGAAGCCGCAAAACAATGCGGCAGAGGTCTTGTTCCTGTTGTTGAAGAACCCATCTCCTTTTCCGAGGCAGTTTCTCGCATGAAAGAGATGGATCTTGCCCTGATGCCATACGAAGTCCTCGGTCATCAAGGTGAATGCTCTTTAAAGAATATTCTCAAAGAAAACAACGGAAAAATAATCGGCATTCTGATCGGTCCGGAAGGTGGTTTCACCGAACAAGAGGCATCATTTGCGCAGGACAATAACATTCATTTGGTAGGCCTTGGGAAACGCATTTTACGAACCGAAACAGTTGCCTCTGCTATGACTGCAATGATAATGTATGAAAAGGGAGAAATGTAATTCTTCCTTTACTTAGGAAGGAAGCGGATTTGAATGTTTGTGTATCTTTTAAACACAATTGTGATTTTATTACAGTGCGGATTATTCTTCCTTGGCTGTTATTACTTCACAATCTCCATCTTCTCTCTCATACCCAAAAAGCACAAACTCAGAGATGCAAATAAATATCGTTATGCCGTTGTGATTCCTGCACATAACGAGGCTCACTGTCTTCCTGCCTTGTTTCGTAGTTTGAAAGAACAGACCTATCCGGAAAATCTTTTTCATGTTTTTGTCATGGCAGATCATTGTACAGACAACACCTACGATGTTGCCAAAAAAAACAACGCAATACCGCTTCTTCGAACAACCCGGGATGAATATGGTAAAGGCTCTGCCTTGGCGGATGCTTTTTCACAAATCAAATCTATGCCGATACATTTTGATGCCTATGTGGTTATGGATGCGGACAATATTGCAGACCCTCGATTTTTGGAAGAAATCAATAACTGTATGCAACAAGGTGCCTCTGTGGTTCAGGGATATATTGATAGCAAAAACCCATACGAAAGCTGGCTTTCCCACGCTTATTCCATTTGGTATTGGCTAACCAATCGAACCATCCAATCGGGCTTTGACCGGTTGGGTTTAGGGTGTAAATTAGGTGGAACCGGATTTGCTATCCGTGAGAATATTTTGGATTCTGTTCCTTGGAAAACCTCCACCTTGGCAGAAGATGCGGAATATACCATTCTCCTCTCCTTGGAGAATGTGCTTGTTACATATGCCTCAAAAGCAATCGTCTATGACGAAAAGCCCTGTTTTCTATCCCATTCTTTAAAACAACGAATTCGATGGACACAGGGCATCACACAGGTCCAACGAGATCTATGTGGCAAAATCATCAAAAGGCAAAAATGGACGGCATTTTTTCGCTTTTGGAGCGACCTGTTGATCCCCCTTTGTTTGAGCGTGTTTCTTTTGATAGATATCTGCGCCGTTGCTTCTTTTCACAGTGTTTCCTCACCACTTTTTGTGCGACTCTGGAATCATCCGATTCCATTCATATTTTTAAATATATATTTGCTTGGAACACTGTTTACCTCTGTCTATGGATTGTTATTAGACAAAAAGTGGAATGCAAAAATTCTCTTGAACTGTTTCGGCTCTATCCTATATCTTCTCACCTGGATTCCTGCCGGCATTTGGGGAATTTTGAGACATAACAACAAAGAATGGTATCACACAAAACATCATTCAAAAAAATAAAAGACTCATATGCGTTTGCATATGAGTCTTTTTTCTTAGGGTTGATTACTAAACAAATCAATTGCATATCGAAATGCTTTTTTCTGTCGTTGTGACCAATCCTGATTCTCGCTTATCAGAAGCATGTCTTCCTCTTCTGTAACAAAAAGTCCAAAACGCTCTGCAAAGGTTAAGAGAGAAACATATGTCCCATCCTTTTGAATCGAAAGTTCCGTTGAGTAGAACGGAATTTCAACTCCACCCAAACTCAGGGATATTGTGCCATCGTCCTTGTTTATTACCTTTGCTCCAACAAGTTTCGCAGCAAGCTCTACCGAGACAAAGTTTCTCTTATAGGCATTCTCATACCGCGCACCGCGAATCCACACCGCGCCTGTTGTCGGTTGAACCGCCATGGTTCTTTCCATAAGTTCGTCAGACATTACCTTGGTGTTATCAATTTGTTGCGGATACTGCATATGCAGTTGCTCAAAACGCTTGCTGGTTCGTTGTTCCTCTTTGGGGAACATAATAACACGAGTATTCATGGGGGAAACCGCTCGATAATACTCCGACGATTGTGCACTGACAATAACATAATCCGAAGAAACTGAAAGGTTCATGTTGGAATTTTCATGATATGCACTATTATTTTCATGCACAGTTCCAAGCATTTCCCATGTCTCACCGGCATCAACACTTTTTGCAACTGCCCACCGCATTCTTGGGAATTGATGGCGTGCAAAAAGGTTGGTGTTATCATAAACCCATGCAAAATAAACAACGTCAGGGTTCAGAGGATCAACCTCCACGTTAAAGCAAGATGCTACACTGATAAACGGCGTTTTATGGGGTGTCAAATCCCATGTTTTTCCGTAATCATACGATTCGAAATAACAGATAGACCCCATATCCGTACGGAAGTAAAGACGTGTAAACTTGCTTGTTTCAAGAACTTGTGCCTCAGCGATAACAAACCCGAGTTCTTTAGATAGGATATTTGTTTCGCTTAAGGTCCAACTCTTTGCATTATCACTATACCACACACGAGCACCGCCGTAATCTTCATTACCGCCGGTATTAGCAACATAATAGAATCGTCCCGAATACCCTTGTTTAAAAGCATTTACTGTGGCGCCATTACTTTCACCCGTCGCTTTCGCTTCTTCGAGTTTCGGGAAGAAATAATCGTTAGAGCAGTATCGTTTCCATGTTACACCATAGTCTGTCGATCTGTTGGTATAGTTAGCATAAATAGCCTGTCCGTAATCATCAATCATGCGAATACCATTGATGGTGCCATTACCATTTTTGCTCACTGAAAGAAGTGTACCTCTCTCAAGAACCGTTCCATTTTTCAGTTCGGTATCCTTATAAAACTGGTGAATATGATTGCTGACCGGATTGGTGATGTTCTTTTCCGCCCATGTCTCGCCACCATCTTTCGTAGCATATCCCCTACCCGCAGAATTCAGCATATAGATTTCGTTTGTGTCGAGGTTTTCAATCATATCCATCATCAAACTTCCCTCAAACACTTGATCTGTTATACCACGCACAAGTTTTTCATCGCCACGGAAGGAAACATTGTCAAGATAGGCTGTACCATTGGCAACCATGAATCCTACCGTTCCTCTGCATCGGAACAGACTGGTACCGGTAAGAACCTGATTTCCATCAACCAGAAGACTTACCTTCTTCCCTTCAGGCAATTCAAGAACCTGCAGTTTCATAGATGTAACCCTTCCTGCTGAAAGCGTTCCGGATTTTGATTGGATGACTGTTTCGGTGACTGTTTCCTGATATTCATTTTCAACATTGGTTGCCGTTGTTTCTACTTCAACAAACTCATATTTTCTTGTTTTGAAATTATAACCAATCTTCGAATATGAGGTGTCGGTTGCACGATTCGCAATAAACCAGATTCCATCTGCAGATTCAACCATAACATCTGCAGATAAGGTAACATCCCCACAGTCAGGACTTAATTCTGCAATCCCATTGGATGTAGAAGATTCCAGTCGAAGTGCTTCTTTTTCCTCATCAACCATGATTTCCATTTGGTTATCTGTCATCCAATATCCTTCGGAATCGAGTTCTCCATTTCCATCAAAAGCATCCTCATGGAGATACAGATCCTTGTTATCACACACTGCAAGATATGAGAGGGAACCTGATGTTACGTTAACCGAAAGCAGTTGTTCTCCTACCGTAGGAACACCTCGGAATGTTCCAATCCATCTTCCGTTTTTGTAAAGACGAGACATACCTGCCGATGTTTCAATCCGGTAATACGCCTCATTGGCACTTACAGATGATATCTTAATCTTTTCTGCCAAAGAATTATTTCTTTGACCATTCCAAACATAGATATCTCCGTTTTCAATAGAAAGATTGGTTCGATAATATCCATCATTCAAAGCAAGATGAACCTGATCTCCTTGATCTGCCACAAAATCAACCACATGGCAATGAGAAAGATTCTCTAATTGATAAATTTTCTTTCTGTCTGTAACATTTTTAGCAGAAAAATATGTTTGACGTTCTTTTGTAGCCGAAACCTCACCGATGGCATCTCCGGTAAATAATTTCGTTTTTTCAGCAGACATGGGCATATAGAAGGAAAACGCAAACTGTCCGTTTCGATAAACATCTGCAACCGGACCTTCTGTGATAACACAGAATTTTCCCGTTCCCAGTTCGTACTTTTGAACTCCGGCATCAGTCTGGTAGGAAACCTTTCCATCACTATGTGTCATTTTGAGAAGATGATTTCCATTACCAAATGTAATTTCTCCGGAGCCCATGGTCTCGTAGATAATCTCATTCGCGTAGTTTATATCTGTAGTCAGGTTAGCCTCACCGGAATCCGTTTCTGTGTTTTCCTCCACCGTAAAGGAAATCGGAGCGCTAAACTTATCGCCGGAAACTGCGGTAAGTTCGTATCGTCCTGCAGGAAGATCCACAATAGATGCCATGTTGTTACTTCCTGAACCTGTAGCAACTGTGTTGCCGCTTAAACGATAAGAAACTACCTCCTCTTGCGTTCCGCTTACTGTCGCGGTTAAGGATATAGGCGTTCCTTCTTTTACAACAGCATCATCGCGAATTCCATTCACTGTAACGCCGTAGGTGATGGGTGCACATTTGAACCAGTCATACTTAATCGCAAACGGTTTAGAAGCCTCGGATTGAGAACGCAGATCAATTACTCTTGTATCAAGCGGACTTCCTGACATCTCTCCATCCATTATCTTTTCGTTATTAAGAAAAACTCTAACCTTATTGCAATAGTCATAGGTTTCAATTCGCAAATCATACCACTTCGATGTATCAATCGCAATCGGGTCAGAATATACCGTTTCAGGCGTGTTGTTTGAAGAAGCTAATGTGCTTGCTCCGTTACGCATCCCGAAGAATTTTTCCTTCAATTCCAACGTAATGGAACGATATGGCAAATAGATATTCAACATACCCGAAGTACCAAAATGCGGTATCTGCATCCGTGCCATAAAGACATAGTCATCCCCGACACTCTGTTTAAAATACCTCTGTGCAACTGACATGATCTTTCGAGTTCTGAAATCAACACATTGCATATATCCATCTTCAATTTCCCACGCAGATACTTCGTTTCCTGTTCCATCATCACGTGGTGAGAAACTCCATCCCGAACTTTCTTCCGCACTTTCAAAAGTATGATAGAACCCTGCACTGGTGGGAATATTGTTACTTGAATATCGAGCAATATCTATAGGTTCAATTCGCATAAACGAATCCGTATCCATCCCACCTTGATTCTCAAAACGAATCCCGGACTCTTCACTTGAACTCTTTATATTTCTTAGTACATCAACGTAAAAACCATCAATCAGCAAATGACATTCGCCATTTTTATGAAGCAGTCTGTAATTGTGTTTTTTGTTGCCAATTGCCCAAGGTGTTGACTTGATTCCATCATTTGTCAAATAAGAAATCTCATTGGCTGAGATATCCAACGACACACAATGTACACCTGTATTGATAGTAACATTTTCAGCCTGACCATATTTTTCAATATTCATGGACCAGCTTATATCAAAGGCATCCGGAATCTCAACGTTCCATTCTGCAAAAGAGTTATTTCCCGCCTTTGTATCAAGAATAATGGTTTCATTCTCTACTTTTGCATTACCGCCGAGCCCCCAGGCATCCTGCCATACGACCAGGTTTCCTTTTACCGAAATATTTCTTGATGCAGGCGTTGTCTTGTCCAGTCCATCCCACAAAAAGAGCTTATAATTTCTGACCACACCTTCCTTATCCTCCAAATCAACAGGAACTAAAACAGAACCCGTCCCCTTTGGCACCGAAAAGGTATTTACGTCTGTCAAGATATCATTTTCTCCATACTGTGCAAGAACAAGCTTTCTTTCTATGTCAGGATTACGCATTGCCAAAGTATACACATTTTCCGGATAGGATATATTATTATAATTCGTTATCAAATTGGTGGTATGTCCATCTAGCAACTCTAATGCGTGTTCCGGCTTCTGCCCGAAAATCTTAATGTAGTCCACCTGACCATTTCCGTCTGATGTTCCATCCGCATTACCATCCAAATAAATGCTGATTCGCTTATTTCCTTCCGAACTTTCACCCGTTCCTTCTACAGAATGAATTCGCCATCCGGAATCCTCATCCGCCTTGGAATAAATGCTATATCCGTTTTCTTTTCTTACAAATCTCCATGTACGCCATGCCGCGTCACTATCAGCAACATAGCCGCCACCCTCCACTACTGTTCCGGGGAACGCGCTGTAGTCACAATATAATAGCAGCTTCACTTTTCTATGTCCATCATCAACCAAAAAATCCTTTACACCATTGGACTTTACTCGAATTTCTGCATATCCGTTTTCAGGGATTTCAACATGAGGAATACTCAAAGAACCGGACGTTGCCGCAATTCCTGCCTGATCATTCTGATACCGAACAGGAAATGACAACGTGCCGTCGCCTGTAACAGACACACCACTTCCTAAAGTTGGTAAGGGAGTGGTAAATGTTTGAGATTCAAACTCCTCGTCAAACCACAAAACATCTGCTCCCGGCATTTTTGCATCTTCATCGCTTGCAACAACGGTTCTTGTATCAGTATTATAATCAATCGTCCGAAATCCCGCTACCACACCGGATCCTGAGAAATTAATACCTTTTTCTCTGATTTCATTATAATCAGCATCCGATGACCCTTGGGTGTAATAATACCGTTCAAGACCAATCACCTTAACCCATTTTCCGTTGGTTAACGTCTCGCTCTTTGCCCAAAGATAAACCGCATTGGTATTTCTGGGAACCATAAGATATTCTATCCAATTTTCGTCCGGCGTAATATCCTGAAATACCTCTCTTATAGCACTTCCTCCAGTTTTTGTTACCTGCTCAGTGAGAGCTTTTCCGGGCATAGAAGTCAATCGAACAACAGAATAATTATCCGGTGTTTTGACCATGGTATGGACATTTCCCTTAACCTTAAAATAGACCGCTCTATAAGAGTTATTGTCCGCTACCTTTAAAGGTGACCATGAACGAAACGCTGTAAATCTCCATGCCTCATTTCCGTCAGTATTTCCTAAATCCAGTCCTTCTTCTGTAAAGGTTACCTGATCCGGTGTATCAATGGACAGATAGCCGCCTCTCATATACTTTGTCATTGTGGAATTAGAAAAATCCCACACATTTGATGACGCAACCATAGAAACACCTAAAACATCTTCAATCGTGTTATACTCCTTCGTATCAGCAAAAACCAAAGAGCCGGGTAAACCGGAACAAATCATGGTTAAACAAATCAAAAAAGAAATCACTTTTCTTTTCATTTCATCACACCTTTATACCAAAATATCTATTCAGAAGCATTTATACTCTTATTCTATTATAAATTAATACCTTTCGGAAATCAAGACGAAAAAATGATAAAAACAGTAATATTTTGACACAAACAAAGCAACTTCTGCTCACAAGAAGTTGCTTTGTTACATTATGAACTTTTATGGTTGAGAATTGAACATATCTACCGCATAGGATAGTGCCTTTGCTTGTCTTACGGACCAATCATCGTTCTCGCTGACAATCAGGACATCGCCTTCCTGTACAACAAAAAGCCCAAAGCTCTCCGCAAATGCATCTAATTTAACGAAAGTCTTTCCGTTTACTTGCTTCAATTCACCGGACCTGAATGTTTTGGAGGTTCCGGCATGGATAAAGATAACTTTTCCGCTTGCACTTGATTCAATTTTAGCACCCACGAGCGCTACTGCACAGGATGCATCAACAAAACCGCCCGCAAAAGCATTCTGATATAGTTCTCCACGAAGCCACACATACCCTGTCTTCGATTGAACTGCCATCGTTCTTTCTGTCAGGTTTTCTCTCATTACTCTTGTGTTTTCCACCTGATTCGGATACTGAGAATGAAGTTGCTCAAACCGTTTACTGGTTCGTTGGTACTCCTTAGGCAAGGAAACCATCCGTCCCTTATTGGTTCCGCCATTCTCATATCCCTGCTGAGAATATGCATTCATAAACAGATACTCAGAAGTAACAGAAATGGACAAATTGGTGTTTTCGTGGTAATAACTATTTTCCTCATTCACCGTTCCGACCATCTCCCACGTGTCGCCTGCATCGGTACTTTTCGCAACGCTCCATCTGGTTCTTGGGAACTGATGACGCGCAAAGTAATTCACGTTATCATAGGACCATCCTGCATACAAGCAATCAGGATTATTCGGATCCACATCAATATTAAAACAGCATGCACCACTATTAAAAGGCGTTGACTGAGGTGTAAGATTCCATGTTACTCCTCGATTGTAAGAGGTGAAATACGCCAGCGTACCCATATCAGTTCTGAAGTACAACCGTGTATGCTTTTGGGTCTCGATAACAAACCCCTCCGAGATAACAAACCCCAGTTTTTTGGACAAAATTTCTGTTTTAGACCTCGTCCAGGTTACACCTTCATCATCACTATACCAAACCTGTAATCCGCCTTCATCCTCACTGGAACCAGATTGCTTGGTAAAGTAAACTCTGCCGGAATATCCCTGTTTCAAGCAATTTACAGTATTGGATTCCGCAACTGCACCTTGCTCAATTCCGGGAGCATTTGGTCCACCACTGCTGACACGATACCAATTCATACCATAGTCATCCGACCTATAGATTCGGTATGCGGTAATGTTCTGTCCGTGTTGATCTTTACCTGTAGGTTGCAGACATGCAGACAAGATGGATCCATTTTTCAACTGAACCATATGCTGACTCATTCCGCCCCAACCTTCAACAGAATATCCTGCACCCGAGGTTGGCACAAAGCTTTCCCAAGTCTTTCCTCCATCTGTTGTAACAGATCCACCGGACTGGTTCACCATATAAACTTGTCCTGTCTTGAAATTCTCAAGGGCATCCAATGTAATACCGGAAACACCAAAGTGATCATTTTCTCCGAACACCGGTTTCGCATCTCCGCGGAACGCCATGTCGTAAGCATATGCCTTTCCGGAATCTATCATAAATCCAACTCGTCCACGACAGAAAAATTCCGAAATCTGGGTGAGAACTTTGACCCCATCTACATAGAGGGAAACTCTCTCGCCATCCACATTTTCTTCCACACAAACCTTGAGAGAAACCGTTTCACCCTTAGGCAAAGAACCGACTTTAGCAACTCGATTTTTAACCTCACCATTTACCACATCGGCAATTTCAAATTCACCGGTTTGGAAGTTGTAACCGGCTTTGTTGTAGGTTACATCAAAGCCCAGATTATTCACTATCCAGAATCCGTTTCCGCTCTCTACTTTCACATTTGCTTCAAACAAAACGTTTCCGCAATCGGCACTTAAGGTGGTGTAACCCTGTCCTGAAGATTCCATAACAAGCGCCTTGCCGACCTCATCTACGGAGACATTCATATTACCGGGCATCCAGTATCCGATAGAATCCAGTTCAACATCACCGTCGAAATTATCCTGATGCGTATAAACATCAACATAGTCTCCGACAGCAAGGAATTTCAGTGATCCTGATTTTACCTGAACCCCAAGGGTGCTTTCCCCTATAGTGATTCCACCACGAAAGGCGGCAATAAATCTGCCGTTGGCATACATTCTCGACATTCCGTCAAAGGTTTCCAGTCGATAATATACCTCCTCGGAAGCCGCATTGGCTATCTTTGTCTTCTCTGCAAAGGAGTTATTCCGTTGTCCGTTCCAAACATAGATAGAACCATTTTCAAAGGAAATATCATTACGATAGTAACCATCATTCACACCAAGATGCAGTTGTGTGTTACCCCCCGCAACGAAATCAAGAACATATCTTGACGGCATCTGTGCAAGTCGGTACGCCTTTTGGGAATCCGTTACGTTCCGTGCAGAGAAATAGGTTTTTCTCTCCGGCGTGGGAGTTACTCCCTCCCGGGCAATAGCACCGGAACATTCCCATATACGCTCCTGGGTCAATGGCATAAAGTAAGAGAATACAAACTGTCCGTTCCGATAGATATCAGCCACCGGTCCTTCGGTAATTGCAAGGAATTCTCCTGTTCCGTAGTCATAAACTTCTTCCCCTGTGTCGGTCAGGTATGTTACCTTTCCACCGCTATGGGTCATTTGCAGGAGATGGTTTCCGTTGGCAAACCGAACTACGCCGTCCCCATCCGCTTTGTAGGAAACCTCGTTGGCATAGTTTTCAGATATGCCCTCCGCAATTGATACATTTTGGGAAATACGTTTTACAACCATACCATTTGCATCATAGCAAACTGCTTCCAAACGGTGGTTTCCGGCTGCAACATCGGAAACAGAAATAGAATCATTGCCATTTGATACCATTCCTACCTCTGCACCATCCAGCAAATAGGAGATCGATACCACATCCTCAAAACCGCTACGATTAATCAGGGTTGCAGAAAGCTGATTTTGATTGGATGTTACATCCATTTCAGCCTGAATTTCTTTCTTTACCTCAAACTGAACCGGACAACTGGAAAGGGTTCCGCTAACCGCAGTAACCTCATATGTTCCGGCAGTGAGTCCGGATATTGTAGCCATTTGATTATCTCCAGATCCGGTAGCTACAACATTTCCGTTAATCATATACTTAACGTCCCGGTTGTAATTCACATTTGCTGAGGTTCCCAAGGATATACTTTCCCCTTCTCGATAAACCGCACCGTGATTTAGCCCTGTAATTTCTAACTCATAGTCTCTGGTTGCACAATGGAACCAGTCAAACTGAATCGCACAGGGGTCAATCCATCCGCCATTTGCCAAAAATTGTACCACCTTGGATGTGGGTTCTGCCAAGTCCGCCAGTTTATCTTCATACACCTTGGTTCCATCCAGATAAACCCGAACACCCTCACACTTATTATAAGTTTCAACCCGCAAATCGTACCATTTTGTGGTATCCCAAACCATACCGTCTGAGTATCCGGTGTAGGTTCCTTGTCCCGTTGGAGTCCGTACAGCTAAAAACCTCTGTTTGAATTCCATAACTAGCGCCTTTTGCGACATATATGCCACAAACCACGCCGTATCACCAAAACTTTCTATCTTCATCCGTGTGGAAAAGATATAATCATCTGCAGTGGGAATATTCTTGCTGACATGTGTATTTCGACTGCTTAAAAGCGCATAGTCTTCCACCTGAAGGAATCCGTCTTTTACCTCAAAAACGGATCCATCAGACTCATGCAGATACCATCCATTTGTTGTATCAAACTCATCGTAGAATCCAACGGTCGGAATATTTTCTATAGAAAACGTGTTTTTCATAAAATAGCTAAGAATCACAGTCGAAGTTCCTGTCGATCCACTGCGGTTCTCTATTCTGATTCCGGAATCCTCCGAACTATCCGGAACATCCTTCACACTGGCTACGGAATATCCATCAATCCACAAGGATATGGTTTCACCGTTTCCGATCAAACGATAAAGGTGTTCCTTATTATCCAAAATCCAAGGGATGGACTTTTCTCCCGTTTTCGACTGATAAGAGATATATGACTCGTGTAATCCAAGTTCAATCAAACGACTTCCGGTGGTAACACGAATGCGCTTCGTTCCGTCAAAAGAATCTGCGGTCATTCTCCAAGAAATATCAAATTGTTCGCCAAACCGTTCCGACAATTCAGCAGTTGCGACTGCGCCACTTTGGGACTTCAGCGAGATTTGATTACCACTCTTTAGCGCATCTCCTGAGACCTTCCATGCATCAGCCCACATCCGAATATTTCCCTTCGCTGCCGCAGATACTGCCATGGGTCGAATACCGCTTTGGGCATCCCACAGAAAAACCTTATACTGTGCAACCATTTCTTCTCTATCAGACAAATCAAGCACTTCCACAACGTCTTCATCGCCTGAAGGAATCTCCATGGTAACAAGGTCAGATAAAATATCATTCCCGTCATACTTTGCAAGAATCAGTGTTCTGTCCTGATAAGGATTTGCCTCAATTCTTGCATAAACCTCGTCCGGATACATAAGTTCTTTCTCATCAGAGATAACCCTTCCGGTATTTCCATCGGTGAGCACCATTTCTCCAAGATCTGGTCCGTAAACACGCAGATAATCCAACTTACTATCTCCTGTTCCACCACCGTTTGGAACACTAAAATTAAAGTGAATCAAAGGATCTGTATTTTGATCCGCGGACACCTCTGTTGCATGAACAAACCAACCGGTATCCCCTTCATTTTTACTATAAATGTTATAACCTTTCTCAGTCCGCGCAAATCTCCAGATACGCCAAGACGTATTGTTGTTTCCAGTGTACCCGACAGATCCGGTAATCGAACCATAGTCGCTCTGCTGAGACACACTCACCACTTTTTCCCCATCAAACAACCGATACTGTGCAATCCCATCATATTGAACCTTAAACTCCGCATATCCTCCAATCGGAACCGCAACGTCATGAAGTTTATAGTCTATGGAACTGTTGGTAGCAGGGAACTTCAAGTAGCCATTTTCGCATACGGTATTCCATACTTGTGTATTAGGATAATCGGGTTTTTTAGAAAATTCTTCTGCAAAATACAATGACACCTTTTCCGGCAAAATCTCTTCGTCGGACTTGCTATTGGTGATGGCCAATGTTCTGATTTTCTTGATATGTCCGGTTACGCCATAGAAAGAAAGTCCGTATGCACCATAACTTGACGACGGATTTTCAAAAGCACAATTTCTGACCTTATACCAATTTCCTTCAGATGTCTTATTTCCTTTAACATAAAGGGTATACCCATCATTGGCAACAAAGGTATCAGGTGTTTGGTTATTGGGCACAATCAAATATTCCACCCATTCGTTTTGAATCGGCACATGAGATGAGAAGGTAGTCGATCCCGTTTTAATCGAAATTTCTTCTCCCGTCTTGACCTTCATATCAATTCTTCCATAGCCATTGGGCCCCGGAATCAACAGGTTAAAATCACCTTTTGCTTGAAGATACAAAGCCTGAGGCATATAGGTATTACTTGCCCAGATGGTTGTTGCATTTAATGGAGAGTATAAACTAAATGGTGCAAAGGAAAACCGTGTTTCTGTATCAGCCGGATCTATCAAAGTCAATCCGTCTGCATCGGACTTGTAGCCCTCTGCCGTAAAACCTGTTCGTCCTGAAGAATTGGAAAAGTTACTCTTTGCATTGAAATCAAACGCATAACTTGCACCGGTAGGACCGCCTAAAATCTCATCAATAGATTTATAGAATTCCGATCGATAACCCTTATATGACGCAGTGTAACCAACCGATGCGTTCACACCCGAAAACTCAATTCCTCGGGTCAGAGCACCGCCACCTGCAAAATATTCTACCTCCGCTAACTTCGTATAAGAATCATCTGTTGCTTTTTTGATATACACATAGTAACCACCCTTATTGCCACTGATATGAGTTTTATAAAGCAACACATCATTCCAATGGGTTCCGGGAGCATACTCTGTAAGATTGGTCTGCACCACCTTTGTACCATCATTTTCCGCACCGGAGCCATAAACCGTCACCGAATCCGGTGTAAAATCAATCAACGCCTGACTTCCTGACCAGCCGTCTCCTGCTTTTGAAGTCATGCTACCATCTTCGTTCAGTTTAAAACCAAAGGCATAATATCGCGTCAATGCCATCGGTCCCCATGTGGGAACATTGGGGTTTACCTCCCGATAAAATTTAAGTTCCGACTGGGTTTGAGGGAATACCGCACCTTCTGTTTCATGAAAAGTAATATCCCCCTTCGTGATAGATAACCCCTCTACATCCTCAACACCGGAAATGGATGTAAAATCCAAATTCGCAGTAGCCCAATCGACGCTGGATTCTTCAGGGTAAGCATACATAAAATCATCACTACCCTGAATCTCATTCATTACTTTTGCGATGGCTGCTCCGGGATTTGATGGCGCAAATTCCGTAGGCATAGCAAATCCTTGAACAACAGGAATTCCCTGCATAATCATAATCAATGAAATCAAAACATTTAAAATTCTTGTCCGTCTCATCCTACCGCTCCTTACAGCAAATAATCTATCTATATATAATAACTAATATCCTATTATCAATTTTAAACGAAATGAATGGAAAAAGCAACAACAAAAAGAGCTATAAATTATAATTTTAGACATAAAAAAAAGAAAAGACGACCCTTTCAAAAGGTCGTCTTTTCTTTTGGAGTGATATTCTCAAAGATGATACAAAATTGCATACATCTAAGATAGCTTAATTAAACTATAATCCCAAAGTGATTGCGGGCACCTGTCTGTTCAAGCTTGTAAAGCTATCCCACAGGAATACCTTCACCTTAGTTGCGCCGGATACACTTGCATCTACCAAGGTGCCATCTGCAGTCAAAGATGCAGCATCCATAATCTGCGCCTTTGCCATATCGTCACCCTTATAGCTTACTACCAGAAGTTTACCGGTTGCATTGTTGCCCTTAACACGAAGTGCTGCAGGGGTGCTGAGGGTGTCACCATCATATACCGCATTGCCATCTCCGTTTGCCAGAACAATGGAATCTCTGCTATAGATGGTAGCACTCAATTCACAACCTTCAACCGCAGGAATAAACAAACCATAGGTGTTGCTGTAAGGAGTCTCGTATGCGTGACCCACCACTTCAAGAACATTATACCAGTTGCCGTTTTCCAACTTCACATAAACAACAATACCGGTTCCTGCCTGATTCTCTGCAACCAGATATTCCTGCCAATCGGTACCGGGAACGAATCCGGTGGTCATTGTAACATGTGCAGGATTTGCACTATTTTTATAAGCAGGCTCTAACAGAGCTTCCGGGGTAATCCGGAACGCGTAAACGTTCTTTTCGGTGTGATAATCGTGTGCATAAATAGTGATGGTTTTACCTTCTCCCGCCTTCGCACGAACGGTAAAGAATCTATTTTCCACGGGGGAGTAATCCTTGACCAAATCATATCTCATAAAACTATCAAAGGATTGTTCCGGAACACCGGTGTAACCCAGAACACTTTCAAAGGTATTAAAGTTACCCAACCGATATACTGCAGCCTTCTGTACATAAGCACCCTGACCTGCAAAGTAGATACCACAACTGTTGGAAACCTTACCGGTCTTGGACAGCTCTGCGACCTGATACCATTTGTCACCGTTAGAGGCATAAATCTTGATACCCAAAAGAGAGCGTACCGCCAAAAGATCCACCCAATCAGTTCCGGGAACAAAAGATGTATCGATAGTATCTGTCGTAGCGGCATAACTGGATGCAAATCCACTCTCGTTCATTTTAAGACCCCAACATTGCTCGGTAGTGTCACCGGGCATTTTGATGTAAGTTGTCAGGGTATTACCGCTGGTAACTTTTGCACGCCAGTAAACCACTCTACCCTCTGCTACCGGAGAATAATAAGACTCAGGAACATATCTCCAGTAACCATCATTGGGAGTCATACCATTGGTGGTGTCAAAGGTCATTTTTGCAGTGGTATAGCCGGTTCCGGTGTACAAACTGGAAGCGTTGGGCAAAGTGAAGTTTAACTCCTTAGCAGGAACGTATCCGGAGTTCACAATTGCTTCCACACTATCATAAGAGATGCGCTCATCCTTCCGATACAGAATCAATTGCTGAATAGAACCTGCTTCTGTAATATAAAATTCAGAAGAAGAACTCAGAGTCCCATAAATACCGGTTGCTCTGTAAATTTCTACCCATTTGTTGTTATACAGATTTGCGGATTTACCATACAGGTGCATACCGGTTCCATCTTGGTTATCAACCGCCAGATATTCCGCAACACTTTCACCCGGAGCAAAAGCATTCACCATGGTCGCGGGTGTGTACATAGAAGTAACTCCGGTTGTTGCAACACTTACGCCATAAACATCCTGATCTGCAGCGGTGTCCGGAACATGGATATAAATCTTACTTGCTTTTGCAGAAGATACCTTCATCCGGAAATAGATTGCCTTCTTCGCACCCAAGGAAGAAGAGTTATTGCTACCAATTCTCCATCTGGGAGATGTTTCTCCAAGAGTCATACCGGTAGTGGTATCGAAAGATACTGCATTGAAATCACATCCACAACCGGAGGTTGCATACAAGGTCTGTGCATTAGATGCGGTAAAGTTAAAGTCCGTACCTGCTATCACATCATAGCCAAGAACATCTTCTACATTTTCAAAAGTCTTTAACTGATTGTAGAAGGTAACTCTCTTTACATTACCATAACCTGCAAAGTATAATCCATTGCCGGTACCCTTATCGCTACTACTAAATCCAAACAATTGCAGAACTTTTACCCACTTACCATCGTCGGTAATACCTTTTGCATAAAGGGATACAGCCTCATTTGCGGTTGAAAGCATAAAATACTCTACCCAGCCGGTTCCTGCGCCGCCTTCCCTTACATAATCAGCCTTGCTAAAAGAACCATTCGAAAATGCAGTAGCTCCAATTTTGAAGTAGGAACGACGACCCTTTCCTGCATCATCTACATAGCCATCTAACTGCTGGTAGATCTGGAGTTCTTTACCACTATCAACTTTCGCTTGGAAATAAACCGCTCTTACTCCGGGAGAAACAGGACCCCAAGTCTCACCCATATTATATCTCCACATACCGGGGCCACCCAACGCAGCATCAATCACAGCACCATCAGCACCATGAGATGAGCCGGCACAAGAGTAAACAAAGGTACCCTGAGCACCACTTTTGTACGCTGTGCTTGTCAGGTCGAAATCTTCATTGATACGCAAATCAGAACCAAAGATTTCAGCCACAGACGCGTAGGTTGTTTCTTCTGCAGACGCCATCATGGGAACAATGCTCAAAACCATCATCATGCAAAGTAACGCCGCAAGAATACGTGTTTTTTTCATAAAACAACACTCCTTTATATAAATTTTTAATTATTTTACCGGGTCATTTCAACAAGGAGTCCATGAGGAAAATCACACTCAAAAAAACTCCAAGAGATACTACACACCTATATTATCATAGGGTACTATTCTATTTTAGATTTAAACCGCAATAATTTCTATACACTTTTGTAACCAATATGTGTATTTTTGTAAACATTTTGTGAAACATTTGTGGTTTTTCGTACTACTTTGAGATTTTTGTGTGGTTTTTTTCAATTCATGCTAAATTTTTCTCGATTTTTCGGCATTTTATCAACCCATATAAATGTGTGGACAATGTTGGAATGTGTGGATTTTGTGCCTCACCACAATTCTAAAATGATATTTTTGTATACATGCACAAAAGAAAGATAGAGGCATTGTGCAGACTGCCTCTATCTTTGCATCATATTTATCTGATTTTATAAGTTTTCAGGACGTTCAGAATGAAAATATGCAGAATAACATGCGGTAATTTCTCGATCACGACAGAACTCATTATAAGTTGCATCCAATCCGGCTTTTTCCAAACGAGCAATCCAACCCCAGGAACAAATGGGGTAACAAATATCAAAATCATCCAGGAATTTGGGGTGTTTCTTTTCGATACCCGCCTTAATATTGGGACTCAAGTCATGTGCCTCAATCCGCACACCTTTAGAGATAATCATAAAGTCCACAACATCCATGAGGAACTTCTTCTCTAATTCCGTATATTCCGGCATTCCACTAAGATTCTTTTGTGTTTTAGGGTCTTCTGCTCTATCAAACAAACAAGTTTTTCCTGTAAACGGATAATATGTAAAGGTATATCGCTTATCAACAATAGTCTTACATCCGTCACAGAACTCACTCATATTCACTTCACGTTCAGGTACAGTTCCCTTCGCCAAACCAATCATCGAACGAGAAACACCGAATGCCTTCTCATCTCCTGCAATATCCAAAAGGGTACCACCAACATCAAGATTACCGCATAGAGCATCACAACGAGTTCCCTTTTCCATTCCCGGATGATTGGAGATAATCATGGGAACAAATAACTGAGGAGTATAAGGCCAAGGACCTTTCGTTAAGACGTTATAGTCATTCTCACAGCTACCATGGTCCGCAGTCAGAACAATGGTGGTATTCTCATAGAGTCCATTTTCCTTTAAGGACTTAACAATTCTTCCAACCAGTGTGTCAACCTCAACAATCAACTCGGCATACCATGTACGCTCTTGCAACCGCTGTTCATCAAGCGCATGGGGATCCTCGATTACTTCAGGCGGATTCAGGAAGGTACGACGATAAAGTTCGATATCTGCAATATCAGAATCAGGACGTTCCTGAATAGTAACCGGAGGCAGTTTCGCAGGATCAACACACCCCTTCACTTCCTGCGGAGGAATCAGCGGAGTATGAGGAGAAAGGAAACCGCAGTACAAGAAGAAAGGTGCATCCTCTTCTTTTCCACCGGCACCATTGGGTGCCTTTCCGGTCTTTTTGTAGCTTTCAATAAACTCTACCGCCCGATCAGCACTCCAACGATCATAAAACTCTTCTTCCGGATAT
>JAZRCD010000200.1:0-5441 GCA_045635425.1 Ructibacterium sp.
TTCATTCCCTTAGGATAGAGCACGCCATTTTTACCAACATAGTCAACGGGCATTACATTATCTTCATACTGGAATCGACCCAAAGTAAATCGGGTAAGATTGAACCAACGAATATTCCAACTTCCCACAAAGGTTCCGTCGATACCCTTGACATCTTTACACTCTGCCGCCTTGTAACCAAGATCCTTTATCATTTCCCAGAAGTATTCATCGGTAAACCCTGCTTTCAGGTACCGCTTGCGAAGAAGTTCAGCACAAACGGTAAAAAAGACGGTGTGCAAGGTGTAGGGGTGCACGCCCTTTGCCTCTGCCAGTTCAGTCAGACGCTCCAAGGTCTTTAATACTTTAACCGGCTTGGGAAACATAAAATATCTGCGGATCTTAAAGAACTTTTCATGAAAATCCGGATCGGCATCAATCTTTTTGGCAACTTCAAAAAAGGTGTTTGTTGCTTCTTGAGAGTAACCGATTTTTTCACATGCTTCTTGAAAAAATTCACTGTACGCCTTCATAATCTTCTCCTGTTCTATTTTGAAAATTCCTTAATTGCAAGGTTCAAATTGTCAATTTCCCAATCTTTTAATTCCTCTTCCTTTAATATCCGCTGACATTCTTCCACAATCATAGGATAATTCAAAGGCTTAGGAGTTGCGCGACGAAAACCGTTATTCCAGCAGATATTTTGAAGCATTTCTCCATCAATATCAATTCCTTTACTGGTGGTTCCGTCGTGGAGAGGAACCGGACCCGGTGTCTCCAAAAACCCAATTACATCATCTGCAAGCACGGTCTTCATGGTATCATGAGGCACATAGGTATCGGAACCAAAGAGAATTCTGGTTTGGTAATCCTCAAAGAACTTCTTCCAAAGTTCCAAATCTTCCGACATATCTACAAACAGATGTGCATTGGGTGTCAAGTCGATGGTTACGTTCTCGTAAGTATCCATAATCTCTCTTAAGCGATCGTGGTTATCTCCCATGAACAGACCATGGGCAAAGGTAATCCGAAGTTTAGGATGACGCTTCAGAACATCAAAGGCCTCCTGATAAAGTTCTTCCAGCGTAAGGAATGTTTCATCAAAATATCTTCCCAGTTTGATGATACGCTCGGGGAGTCGGGATTTGTCCCAGTACATAGCAGGGTTTCCTACATGGGCAACATAAGGAATTCCTTCCTCTTCGATGTAAGCAAAAAACTTTTCGAAACGGGGATCATTGATACCCACACCAATCCGCTTTCTTACGCTGGGAAGTTGCAGCAGACTCTTGAATCCATCAAAGCCCATTGCCACACACTTCTTGGCAAAATCCAAGAAGTAGTCCGGATCATCAGGATAGTGCATGAAATCTGCGAATGCGGTATAAGGATTCCCCAAGGTTTCTTTATAGTACAGACACGCAATGTTGTCAATCATGCAATCATCGTCCGGATTTTCTCCCCGCGGAAAGGATAAAAAGGCTCCGCCGGCAAGGCTTGTGTCCTCCATTCTCTTATTGAAAACTTCTAACCCCTTATCCCAGGGCATCTTTAAATGACAATGAATGTGTCCATCGTAGATTTTTTGTCCCTTTACACTTTTCATGATATAATCTCCCTCTTTCTTTATCTTTTACTTGGAAAATTCCCGAATCACTTCGTTGAGATTCTCACGTTCCCAGTCCTTGAGCCGTGTTTCCTCTGCCAAAAGGCGCTTACATTCTTCCACTACCATAGGTTTGTTAATCGGTCTTGGTGTTTCACGACGAATCGCATTGTTCCAACAGATATTTTCCAGTTGTTCTCCGTCAATATCGATTCCCATAATCACGCTGCCATCATGACAGGTATAGGGACCTTTTGTTTCTAAGAAATTGCAAACCGTATCCGAAAGGAGGGTATGCATTACATTACTGGTCACAATGGTATCTGAGCCGAAAAGGATTCTCTTCTGATAAACCTGAAAGAACTCTTTCCAAGCCTCTAAATTCTTGCACATATCCACAAAGAACGGCGTGCCCGGTGCCAAGTCAATCAGAACATTTTCGTAGGTATCAAACACCCACTTTAACCGCTCGATATCATCTCCCATATAGAAGCCGTGAGCAAAGGTAACGTGAAGTTTGGGGAACTTTTCTAAAAGCGCCAGCGCCTCGCTGTGTAGTTCTTCCAGGGTCTGAAAACTTTCATCATAAACCCTTCCCAAACGTACCGCCTCTTCAGGGGCATTTTCTAAATCCCAGTAAATGGCCGGATTCCCCACATGAATCACAAAGGGAATCTCCTCTTCCTCTAAGTAAGCAAAAAACTTATCAAAGGCAGGATGATTGATGCCCATCCCAATCCGCTTTCTTATGGTAGGAAGTCCCAAAACGCTCTTGAATCCGTCAAATCCCATTGCCATACACTTTTTGGCAAAGGTCAGGTAGTAGTCCGGATCCTCGGGGAAATCAAAAAAATCTGCATAGGCGGTATATGGGCCCGACAACACATCCTTGTAGTAAAGGCAGTTAATGTTATCTGCCACAAAATCATTCTTCTCATATTCACCCCGAGGCCGAGCCATCAGGGAACCACCGGCAATGCTCTTATCTGCCATACGCACCTGAAAATATTTCACCGCATCCACCACAAATACCTGATGGTGGCAATGCATATGTGCATCATAAATTTTTTGGCCTTTGATACTTTTCATAACGCATTTCTCCTATTTCGAAAAATCCGCAATGATGGTGTGAAGATTTTCTCGCTCCCAATCCTTGATGCGAGGCTCTTCTGCTAAAAGACGTTTACATTCTTCCACCACCATGGATTTGTTGACAGGTCTTGGTGTTTCCCGACGGATGGCGTTGTTCCAATAAATATCTTCCAGTATCTCGCCCTCAAAATTCATACCCTTACAGGTTGTTCCGTCATGGAGGGGAACCGGTCCCGGCGTCTCTAAGAACCAAACCACATCATCGGCAATAACGCATCGTCCGCTCATGGTCATTTCCTCCACATGGGTATCGGAGCCAAATAAAATTCTGGTCCGGTAATCCTCAAAGAACTTCCGCCAAAGTTCCAGATCCTCCGACATATCCACAAACAAGGGGGCGTTGGGAGTCAAATCAATGGTAACGTTTTCATAGGTATCCATAATCTCCCGAAGCCAGTCGTGGTTATCTCCCATAAACAGGCCGTGTGCAAAGGTGAGATGGAGTTTCGGGAACTTCTTCAATAAATCCAGAAATTCTCCGTAAAGTTCGTGCAGATGTAAATAACTGTCATCAAAAATACGTCCCAAACGAATGGCCTCTTCCGGCGCATTTTCTCTGTCCCAATAGACTGCAGGATCCCCAACATGGGCTACCATGGGAAGTCCTTCCTCTTCCAAAAATGCAAAGAATTTATCAAACCGAGCATCGTTAATACCAATGCCGCCCTGCTTTCTTACACTGGGTTCACCAAGCAATGTCTTAAACCCGTCAAAGCCCATTTCAAGGCGGTTTTTGGCAAAGTTCAGGTAGTAGTCCTGATCTTCCGGATAATCCGTAAAGTTTGCAAATGCCGTATAACGTCCCGGCAATACTTCCTTATAATACAAACAGAGTACATCACATGCAATGACATCCTTTTCCTCTGCCCCTCTTTTGGTACAGGAAAGAATGGTTCCTCCTGCGAGTTTGGTGTTGGCTAACCGTTTTTGATAGTTCTCCAATCCCTCCGCGATGGTCATGGGACGATGGCAATGCAGATGTGCATCATAAATTTTTTGCACTTTTACAGTTTCCATATCATTCACTCCAAGTTTTTGAGACTTTTTTGTTTTGTTATATCACAGAACATCCAAAAAAGCAACCCCTTTTTTATAACAAAACAGTTACACCGATGATTGGGTGTAACTGTTTCTTTTACCAACTATTTATCGTTTTTCAAAAGGTGCAGTGTCAGGTTCTTTGCACCATCATAAACAAGGCATACCAGAATGGTTCCGATGAAGGCGAAAAGGGCTCTCCAACCCAACCGCACAGCATAATCGGTGATACCTTTTTGTGTCATCCATTCGTTGACCATGAAGATAACCAAGCAATGAATCAGGTAGATGTGATAGGTATAACGGTCCAGCCATCCGAAAGGAGTAAGCAACATGGCACCTCTTCCCACAAAGACCTGCGACACCATATAAAAGAACAACAATGCACTAATACAATACAGAATATGGATTTGATCCATCCAGATGGGGCCTCCGCCCACAAAGTAAACGGTAAACCATCCCTTGATGAAACTACATGCTGCAAAGAGCAAGGTAATGGAAATCCATCGTTTTTGCAGATAATTTGTAAACTCCTGATAATGGAGCCCTATCATACATCCTGCCACCCAGTAAATCAAATATCTGGGGAAGAACAGATCCAGATGTTGAAAACTGTGATTAGGGAACAAAGTTGCGACAATATTATCAAGGGATGTTCCTGAGATCACCGTAATGAGCAGACTAAGCATCAGCACTACTGCAGGGTTTGCCTTCTTAAAGAAAACAACCCATACAGGTGCCAAAAGATAAAACTGCACGATGACAATAACAAAGTAAAAATGCGCCGAGACCTTTCCATTCAGGATAAACCGTCCCAGTTCTGCCCACGAAAAGACAAAATAATCCTTGGAGCAAAAGTATATGTAGTAGATAAATACCCAGATAATATAGGGAATGACCACCTTGGTTAAACGGGACAGGTAGAACTTTCCGTAATGAATATTCCCAGCCTTTAAAAACAGTTTTACACCGCTTAGCATAATGAATCCCTGCACCACAAATGCTGACATTTTCGAAAGCAGAAGTACTACCCAATACAGGGTATGACCCCGATCCATTTGGGTAATCACTTCCGATGAGATATGAATCAAAATGACCAGAAGACAGAACAAAATATTCAAAAAGGTAATATCCTGTCTCTTATTTTCCTTCCCCATAACAGCACCTCCCCTATGGGTCGATTATAAAATCTTTTCTCCTATTTGTCAAGAAAAGCAGATATTTCTTCTAAACTCCGTTCTGCAATTTTCATTGCCTTTTCCTTTTTATCACGGATTCGTTCAGGGTAACTTTCCATAATCCCGAAATTTACATTCATGGGTTGAAAGTTAGTAATTCCTTCATGACTGATGTAGGCACCCAAGGCACCAATGGCGGTTTTAGAAGAAAATTGTGGCATTTCCTCGCCCATCAACTGAGCCGCCGCAGACATTCCTGCAATCAAGCCGGACGCCGCCGATTCCACATACCCTTCCACACCGGTAATCTGCCCCGCAAAGAAGATATTGGGATATTCTTTCATCTGATAGTTGGCATTCAATAACCCCGGGGATTTCAAATAGGTATTTCGATGCATTACACCGTAACGAAGGAACTCTGCATGTTCCAGTCCCGGAATCATGGAAAAGACTCGCTTTTGTTCCGGGAACTTCAGGTGGGTCTGGAA
>JAZRCD010000201.1:0-4341 GCA_045635425.1 Ructibacterium sp.
CGGAAGGAAGTCGATCGGATGTCAAAACAATCTGCTTTCCTGCCTCATGCAATGTATTAAAGGTATGGAACAATTCCTCCTGCGCAAGTTCCTTGCCGCTTAAGAATTGGATATCATCCATAAGAAGAAGATCCACATTCCGATGTCTGTCTCGGAATTCCTGATTTTTCTTTTCACGAATGGCATTGACCAATTCGTATGTAAACTTTTCCGAGGTGGTGTAGAGCACCTTTTTATCCGGATAATACTTCAAGAAATAGTTACCGATTGCATGAAGAAGATGGGTCTTACCCAAACCGCTTCCTCCATAGATAAACAAAGGATTGTTTCTGGTAGAGGACGGCATCTCCGCCACAGCCAAGGACGCCGCATATGCAAGGTTATTCTTGTTACCTACCACAAAACTCTCGAAGGAATATTTGGGATTCAAGGGACTCTGTCCCCGACCGGAATCACCAACGCCAGAATCGGTTTTCCGAGGCGATTCACATACCACTTCTAATTCATAAGCTTGTCCGGCAGCCAGCGTAATACAACTCTCCAACATGGACCGGAACTTGGTCAGAATCATTTCCATATTAATCTCATCAGGTACCGAAAGCCGAATGGCTGTCTCGGTCATACCCAACGGACGGATAGGCTTGATCCATGTGTCGTAAGAAACGGTAGATACTTCCTGCTCGATTTCTTCCAAGACACGATTCCATAAATTCATCAAACGATCCATCGCCGAATGCCTCCTTTTCTTCAATAATATTATATAATAATACAGCCTTTGAAATATGCTGATTTGATACCCCATTTTTGGGGCAGCAAAATCTATTATAACAAAAAACAAAAAAAATGCAACACCAAAAATCGTAAAAAAATGAGGGAAAATTTTCTTTTTCTCACAAAACACCAAATATGGAACTTTCCTCCCATACCCATCTACAAGATATGCCATTTTTCTTTCAAAAAATTTTTTAAAAATTTTTTCTCCAAAAATGCCCTTGACTTTTTGGAAATTCCGTGGTAAAATACCATAGGTTTTCTTTATTGTGTAGAAATTCGGTCGGCGATAAAGGCGGCCGCTACTGAAATACATTTTGTTAAGGAGGGATTGCAATGCTGAGAACATTCCAGCCCAAAAAGAGACATCGCGCAAAAGAACACGGCTTCAGAAAGAGAATGAGCACCAAGAACGGTCGTAAAGTTTTGGCGAGAAGAAGACTGAAGGGCAGAAAGAAGCTGTCCGCGTAAGCTGCATACTCAGGCGTCCCGGTAGCTCTGCTACCGGACGCCATCGAAGTGCAGTTCACACAAGAATCGGGGAACAAAACAAAGAGTTTTTCGACAGTCCGGAAGGCGCCATCGGCGTCTTTTTGTCTATTTTTGCAGAAAGAATTTTTTTGAAATTTCCTGCAAAATCATTCACAAATTCCGGATTTCTGTCCCTTTTCTCACGTTTTTTCTTCCGGAAAAGTAGGATACCAACATGAAGATAACAAGTCTGGATCAAAACGGACAATTCAGGCGTCTTTATCGTCGGGGCAAGTCTGTGGTAACACCTACCATGGTGGTTTATGCCATTCCCAATCGGCAAAACCTCTGCCGTCTCGGCATTACTGCCGGGAAGAAGGTGGGCGGTGCCGTGGAACGAAACCGTGCAAAACGTCGGATTCGTGAACTTTTTCGCATGGAACAACCACAACTGAAAGGCTTCGATTTTTGTATCGTTGCCCGAACCTATACGGTAACTGCGCCCTATCACAAACTGGTACGGGATTTCTCCCATGCCATGAAAGTTTTGGAGGCAAAACGAGATGAAACGGCTCTTGATTAGTATCATCCGGGGATATCAACGGTGGATTTCACCCCTGAAGAAACCCTGCTGCCGATTCTATCCTACCTGCTCCCAGTATGCCATTTTGGCCATTCAGAAGTACGGTGTCATTCGTGGCTCCCTGAAGGCTTTGTGGCGTATCTTACGCTGTAACCCCTTTTGTCAGGGTGGCGTAGATTATCCATAACCGATTATACCTGTGAGGAGGGACATATTATGTCCTATATTATGCTTGCCTTAGGCTGGGTATTGAAGATGTGCAACCTCTTAGTAGGCAACTACGGTGTTGCTATCATCCTCTTTACCATTTTGATTAAGTTTGCTTTACTTCCTCTTACCGTAAAGCAACAGCGTTCCATGATGCTGACTCAGAAGATTCAGCCCCTCATGAACGAACTGCAACAAAAATACGCAAATGACAAGGAAAAGCTGAATGCGGAAACCATGAAGCTTTACCAAAAATATAAAGTCAACCCCATGAGTGGCTGTCTCCCTCTGTTGATTCAGCTTCCCATTCTGATGGCGCTCTATTGGGTTGTGAAGAAGCCCGTTGTTTACCTGATGGGTTTTGGCGAGGACGAAGTTTGGAGAATCGTAAGTGCCGTTCTGGATTGGAGCGAAAGCAATCCCGATGGACTTTCTCAGTTCTATGCGGCTCTTGGTATTGACAAGATGTCTGC
Organism: Ructibacterium sp.; assembly: GCA_045635425.1. Classification (GTDB taxonomy): domain Bacteria; phylum Bacillota; class Clostridia; order Monoglobales; family Monoglobaceae; genus Ructibacterium. Next base: position 2,506 of record JAZRCD010000201.1, read on the forward strand.
TCTGACCGACAACGCTTACAAGATGTTCGGTATGTATGAAATTCAGATTGCAGAGTTTATCCATTCTCATCCTGCCATCATGGATAGCCACTTCATTACCGAAACCGGAAAAAACTACGATATCATTGATTTCAATTTCATCGGTTTAAATCTTTCCATGACTCCCGACATGGGTGCATTCTTCAACCTGTTCTTAGGTCGCGCGAAAGGCCTTACAATGGAAACCGCTCTTCTTTGGATCATTCCCATTGTGTCGGGCTTAAGTTCCTGGGTTACTGCGAAACTTTCTCAGGCAATGCAACCTCAGCAGGCTCCCCAGACAGATGCTAACGGCGAGGAAAAGCCCAATCCCATGAAGTCCATGACCATGATGATGCCGCTGATTTCTGCATGGTTTGCATTTACCCTGCCTGCAGCGGTTGGCCTTTACTGGATTGTGAGCAACATCCTCCAACTGGTACAACAATATGCTTTAAACAAAATCATCAAGATTGATGTAACCGATGAACAAATCGAAGGAGAGATTGTCAATGCTAAGAAAAATCGAAAAAAACGCAAAAAGTAAAGAAGAAGCCCTGAAACTTGCCGCCGAGGAATTCGGCGTTTCCGTAGAAGAACTTTCTTACGAAGTAGAACGTGAAGTGGGCAAGGGTCTGATGGGTCTTTTGCTAGGTAAGGAAGTTATTATTTCTGCATGGATTACCAAAGAGGCTGAAGAAGAGGAACGGATTCAGAAGATTGCACAATCAAGAGCGCAATCCGACAAGGCCGCAACAGGCGGTGCAAACCCCTATGCTCCCAAGGAAACTCCCTCTTTCAAGGATCATGTAGGTTCCGAAGTTCGTAAGAAAAAGGCATCTGCTCCTTTGAAGAAGGAAGATAAAACCGAAACCGCACCTGCTCCTGCTCAGGCAGAAGCTCCTGCGAAAAAGCCTTCCAAGCGTTCCGAAGTTACCGAACAGTCTTTGAAAGATGCAGAATTCTTCTTAAACGAGTTAATCCACAAGATGGGTCTTACCGATGCAGAAATCACCGTGGTACATGGTGGCGATTCTGTAGATGCAACCGTTGCAGGCTCCAAGATGGGTGCCCTGATCGGTAAGCGTGGCGATACCTTGGATGCAGTTCAGTATCTGACCTCTCTTTACGTTAACAAGGAGAAGCACTCCTACATTAAGGTTAACGTGGACACCGAGGGCTATCGTGCAAAGCGGGAAGAAACCTTAAAGAAACTTGCCAAGAGTTTGGAATACCGCGTGGTTCGGGAACGGAAAGCCGTTTCCTTAGAGCCTATGTCCCCCAATGAACGGCGGATTATCCATGCGGCATTGCAGAACAGTAACCGTGTGAAAACCTACAGCGTGGGTGAAGAACCTCATCGTAAAATTACGGTTGCACCCATTGACGAGGCATAACAATCGATGCACCTGCCGCAGTTCTCTATTGAGTTGCGGCTTTTTGCATTTTCAAAGGAGGTCGCTCATGAGCTCCCGTTACTTTCAAAACAAGGATTGTGAATACTACCCCTGCCATGGCATGGAGGAGATGAACTGCCTCTTCTGCTTCTGTCCCCTTTACCCCATGTCGGATTGTGGCGGATGCTACACCACCATTACCGGCAAGGACGGGAAGGCGGTAAAAGATTGCAGTAACTGTCAACTTCCTCATACCAAGGAGGGCTATGATATCATAATCCAAAAACTCACCCAAGAAAATCTATCACAAAAGGGATGAAATTTATGACATTACAAGAAATTCAGGCATTGGATCAAAAATATTACATGAACACCTTCGGGGCAAGAACCCCCATCTGTTTCCGAAAAGGAAGTCGGAGGC
>JAZRCD010000202.1:0-2463 GCA_045635425.1 Ructibacterium sp.
ACCGACCAATGCCCCTGTGTGGGAAACCAAATCCGTGAAAGGTTAACATGAAATAAGGAGGACATACCGATGGCAAAAAAATTGGAATTTAATTATCAGGGCAAGGACTACACCCTGGAGTACACCAGAGAATCCGTAAAACAGATGGAACGTGAGGGATTTGTGGCAAATGATATTATCACAAAACCTATGCTCACCCTTCCGAAACTCTTCGCCGGGGCTTTCAAGGCACACCACAAGTACGATGTAAAGCAGAAGCAGATTGATGAAATGTTCGACCTTTTCAAGAACAAAGATGCGCTTATCGAAAAACTTGCGGAAATGTACCATGAACCTTTTGAGGCCCTTATGGATGACACTGCCAACGAGGGAAACGCAATTGCGTGGGAGACGAACTTCTAACCCCTCCCACGCAGACCAAAATCTTTGAAGATGCTTGTCCCTTTTATCTTGCCATCGGTATGTCATATGCGGAGTATTGGGAGGGGGATGCTTCCCTCCCCCGATACTACCGCAAGGCTTATCAGATCAAGCAAGATGAATTTAACAATCAGGCTTGGCTTCAGGGGGTATATATCTACGATGCCATCTCCACCGCATTACACAATGCGCTGAGAGATCCGAAAAAAGGCCGAGCAAGGGAATATGCAAAACAACCTTATAATTTCAGGCAAAAAGAAAAAAACGAACAAGAGAAGGCAAAAGAGATTGCTGTGGAACAAGCAAAAGCTGCAGCATGGATGGAAAATTTTGTTCGGGTAAATAATCGTAAGAGCCATAGAGCCAAATAAAAAAAGGAGGGTCGGTCTATGGCTCTGACGATTGATGAACTTAATATTCAGATAGCTTCGGATAGTAGTAAGGCAACGAGGGCGCTGACCTCTCTGATTAAAAAGCTGGAAAGTCTGAAATCCGCGATGACCGGATCCAACGTTTCCAACATCACGATTGCCAATTCGTTTAACAAGACCACCAATGCGGTTCAAAAGACCGAAAAAGCGGTAAATAAATACGATACGGCCAACAAAAAAGCGAGTAACAATACTAGAAGTTTTACCGATAATCTTGCAAGAAACATCAGTAAATGGAGAACCCTTTTGGGGGTGTTCCAGAATGCCGCCAATACCATGGCTGGATGGTTCACCGAAAGTAACGACTATATCGAAACCTTGAATCTGTTCAACGTAACCATGGGAGATGCTGCTCCCGCAGCCAAGAAATATGCTGAATCCGTGGAAGCTGCTATGGGTATCGACAGCAAGGATTTTATGCAATATCAAGGGGTATTTAAAAACCTTACGGCTGGGTTTGGGGTTTCTTCCGAACAGGCTAACATTATGTCCCAAAACCTGACGCAGTTATCTTATGATATGGCGTCCTTCTTCAATGCCACAGGGGGTGTGGAAGAATCCTTCGATAAATTGTCCTCTGCTATGGCGGGGCAAGTAAAGGGATTGCGTGATTACGGTATCGACGTTACGGTAGCATCTCTGCAAGAATATGCCCTTTCTAAGGGGATTGACAAGACCGTAAGATCTATGACTCAAGCAGAGAAATCGATGCTTCGTTATAACTATATCATGGAAAAATCTACCCACATCCAAGGGGATATGGCAAGAACCATCATTACCCCTGCCAATGCGCTTCGTGTCTTGCAAGCACAACTTACCAGAATGAAACGTGCTTTTGGGGATATTATCAGCGTTCTTGTGACACAAGTGATTCCCTATGTCCAAGTGTTTGTACAGTTAATTACGGAAGCAGCAAAGAAGCTGGCCGCATTCTTTGGCTTTGATGCCAGTGACTTTGAAGCCACAACCACAGGGAGTGGGTTAGGGATTTTCCAAGAGGAAGAAGAAGCCGCGGACGGCTTTTCTGATTCGCTAAAGAAAATCAAAAAACAATTGATGGGATTCGATGAACTGAACATCATCAGTAATCCCGACACCGGATCTGACGCTGGTGCCGGAGGTGCTGAAGGTGGCGGGGCTCTTGATATGAAACCTTTGGAATATGATTTCTTAAAGGGCCTTGAAACAGGGAAATTGGATGAAATTAAAGAGAAATTAAAAGATATGCTTTGGTATGCCGGAGCTTTCGGTGGTGCATTGTTAGGCTGGAAAGTTTCCGCTGCCATCCTGGGCTTAGGTCCGGCATTCTCCACAATGGTTAAGGCGTTGCGAGAAGGAGTTCCTTTCATGGAAGCATTCAAACCCTTCTTGACCGTTCTTGGGAAAGTGGCGGGAGTTGCCATGGCCGCAGCCGGAGCGATTCTGGTCATCAAGTCCACTGTGGACGGATGGTCCGGGGGTGTAGATTGGGGCGGACTTTTGGAACAGTTTGCCGGATTGGGATTGGTCATCGGTGGCCTTGCATTAACGTTTGGTTCTATCGGGGCAGGAATCGGATCCATCGTATTCGGAATTGTTACCCTTTTATCCTCTGTAAAGAGTGCCATTGTAG
>JAZRCD010000203.1:0-1531 GCA_045635425.1 Ructibacterium sp.
CCTGCCCATAGTTGCATTTACTTTGTCCGGCGACCCCAACAATATTTCTATGATCAATAAATCCAATTTTCGTAGAAAAGGTAGCAACTAACTGGCCACTCTTGAACGCAAAATCAAATATGATATACTTTTTGTCACTTAAGACAATAACTATGAACGCGAAGTGAAGCAGGCATTGCACTATCTATCAATCTTCCAGTCGAGACAACTCCTGAACACGTAAGGCTCGCCAACACCTTTTGGGCACAGTATGCTACGAAAAAAAGTGTTGGGAAAAGCGCGGTAATGTCCCTCGCCGCGCTTCATCCTAAAACGCCCGATGTCGCCAATGAAGTATGCGAAATCGCCAGAATTGGATTCTCTGGAATCAAATTCCATCCGGAATACCAGAATTTCCGCTTTAACGATGCTCCTTGAAAGATGTGAATCTTGCATTGTTTTATCGATTTGCGCCGCAGCATTTTTTGAATTTTTTACCGCTACCGCACGGGCACAGTTCGTTCCGCCCAGTTTTCTGGAACATCTGCTCACGTAGCACTGCCTCGATAACAGCCTTCCTTCGCTCATCGCTGAGCGTAACCTCATCTCTGAGAATCTGAGTCAACTTATCCGTCGTTGGACCAGCAAGAAATTCTTCCCGTACTTCCGGATCATCATAGCCCCACTCGGCAATCGGCCATCCGCTGTTATCTTCATAATCGTCTTCCATCCCCTTAAGTTTGCACTTTTTTAAAGCCTTAGTGGATTCTTCAAGGCCCCCAACCCCCCCAATATCCTCAATAGCATTGGTTCCGCGTGTTTCAATGCAGGCCACTTCAGACGATTTAGGGTCGGCCATGCGCGTCACTATTATTTCCCAACCGTCACCATAATCATACGAGTAAAGAAGCACATCCCCTCTATCCGGTATGACTTCATCGACAGTAAAGTCATCTGGCTCCAGTATGTCATCCGTATACATATCGAGAGAACCTCCAAGCGGATCGCAACATGTGTTGTACTCATTGCCATCACGATCCCGAAAGTTCCAAAGATGATCATTTTCAAAGCCAAACATACGCTGAATAACCCTATTAAGATCCAGCAGAGTTAAACTCCCAGGTAGCGTTATCACTCGTTTGATTTTTGTGTACTTCAACTCCAACTTCAGCTTAATAACCACACAACCTCCACCCCCCGCATCCGCAATCTCTTTTGAAATTTCAGGCTGGTGAATCAAGAACGGTGCTTCAATGGAAAAACAGTCTGAGCATTGATAGCCTTCTTTCCCATGCGAATATCCTCCTTGAGGGAGATTAATTATTTTTCCGCACTTAAAGCACCTCGTAGGCTTAAACTTAGGGGGATTCGGCATTTTTTCCCAGTTGTACTCATTCGTCCCGTACCATGCGACCATCTCTGGTTCAGCCATCTCACGACACTCCTTACATGTCTTCCAATCCCCTTTGTGTCCATTGTCATGGTGATATGCACACAAGGTGAACCGCCTGTGGTTTCTATGGCAACTGTTCCTTGCATAAGAAAACGGAAC
>JAZRCD010000204.1:0-3079 GCA_045635425.1 Ructibacterium sp.
TGAAGAATTTCTTTGGTTAAGCCGAAGGTGACACAGGTCTCCAAAAGGCTTAAAAAACAACTTAAATATCAAACAGAGTAGGCGTCCATGCGTTAGCCGTTTGGCTTTTAGTGCCGATTATACAGGGAGTTGATAATCGGACGAAGAACGTAACTGTCGCGGTGTGGACGCCGCATCCCGCTGTGGCGCAGAAACTACCTCTATCCCTGTGCTTACAGTGATATCAGGAGGTAATTTCTATGTTTCAGGAACGATTCGACGCCCTGATGGAAGGCTGGAAAGTAGCCCTAAAGGCGTTTTTAGAACCTTTATCACAGGTTCTCGGCTTTTTGTCTAACCCCTGGATAAGTCTGGGGATTGTAGGTGGTTGTTTTGGAATCATCCTTTTGGGATGTATTCTTTTTCGTAGGGATTCCGTTGGAAAAAAACTGAAGAATCCTCGGGCGTTGACCATCTGTGCCATGATGATGGCACTCAATATTATCTTAGGGTATTTTACCCTGCGTTTCACCGACTTTTTAAGAATTGGATTCGGCTTTATTACCCAACCCATGGTTGGAATGGCATTTGGTCCGGTGATTTGCGCGATTACAGGTATGATTCAGGATGTTGTATCCCTTGTCCTGAACCCAACAGGTGCCTATATCCCTGCCTACACCTTATCGGTGGGTGTTTCGGGAATGTTCTACGGATTGATGTTACATAACAAAAAGGTGACCTTGTGGAGAGTATTTTTGGCGGAAGCCCTTGTGATTTTCGTGGGGAATATCCTGCTTAATTCCATTGCTCTGGCGCCTTCGGTTGCCAGCGGATTTGTTGGGATTTTGCCTTCCCGAATCTTAAAGAATTTATTGTTGCTTCCCATTCAAACTATGGTAAGCTACCTGATTTTGAAATTTGTACAGAAACAAAAACTGTTGAAGATATTGGAAAGATAGAAGGTGCCGGAATGCAAGAACTTTTGAGTCGTGAGAATAAGTTTTTAAAACTGATTCGCTCCTTGCAAAGCAAGAAAGGACGGACCACGTCCGGACTCTATTTTGCAGAGGGACGACGCATTTCGGAAGAAGCTTTGGTGTATGCCAAGGAACAGATAGAAGCGGTTCTGGTTTCCCATGTATTTTTGGAAAAGAATCGGGAAATGGTACAGACAATCGATAATTCCGGGATTTTAGTGTATTCACTTTCAGAAAAACTTTTCGGAGAATGCTGTGATACCGAAACGCCTCAGGGTATTGGTGTTGTATTGAATATGACACAGAAAAAGATTGATGTAGAAAAGGCTGGCTTTTTGTTGGTTTTAGACGGCGTTTCCGAACCCGGAAATTTGGGAACCATTGTGCGGACAGCAGAGGCTGCCGGCGTGGATGGAGTCCTTTTGATGAAAGGATGCGCCGATTTGTATAACCCCAAGGTGATTCGTTCCACCATGGGTTCGGTATTTCGTGTTCCTTGCTTGACGGGAGTTAGTGTATCGGAACTGGAAGATTGGAAGAAGAATGACTTTGTGGTAACGGCAACGGCTCTTTCTGATTCGGTTTCTTTGAATCAAGTGAGGAAGGCAGAAAAGCAGATATTGGTTATTGGCAGTGAAGCAACGGGCGTTTCCCGTGAGGTGCTTAACCTTTCCGACCAACGGGTACGGATTCCCATGGAGGGCAAGGTAGAGTCTTTGAATGCAGCTGTTGCTGCAGGAATTGCCATGTATGCACTGCGACTCGGTCAGGAGGGTTAGTATGGCAGAGGATAAGATGCTGCTTTATCGCCTTTGGCTCTGTGAGAGTTGTGACCACAACCCTGAACAGGTTAATCGGCTTTTACGGGATTTTGGTTCCCCGGAAGAAGTTTTTAAATTGGATTTGAACAAGCCGGCATATAGTAAATATTTGCGACTTGGTCAACGACTCAAAATTGCCAAAACGTTAGATCCTGTTTCCCGCAAGTTGGAAGAATGGCGGAAGATGGGAATTCAAATACTGGCTATTGATGACCCTGCCTATCCCGAACGCCTGAAAGAGGTGTATGATCCGCCTCAGGTTCTCTATGTAAAGGGAGCCATGCCGGATTTTAACCGGATGTTGGGAGTTGCGGTGGTAGGTTCCAGAGATGCCAGCGATGACGGGCGGAAGTTTGCTCGGGAGATGGCAAAAGATTTGGCCAAAAGCGGCGGTGTCATTGTCAGCGGATTGGCTATCGGTGCCGATGCTTCGGCTCTTTGGGGTGCTTTAGAGGCAGGCGGCGTTACGGTGGCTGTGCTTGCCGGTGGTGTTGATAGGATTTATCCTCGGGAGAATACAGAATTGTATCATCGGATATTAGATCGTGGTTGTATCGTATCGGAACAACCGCCCGGAACCATAGGTAAGAAATATTTCTATCAACAACGTAATCGGATTATGGTGGGTTTGTCCCACGGTATCGTGGTGGTAGAAGGAAAGGTGAAAAGCGGAACTGCCATCACAGCACGGCATGCCATGGAATCCAATGCAGATGTTTTTGTAGTGCCCGGAAATCCCATGAACGCTTATGCAGAACTTCCCAATCAATTGCTTCGGGATGGGTGTATTCCTGTTACCGGCGCCATGGATGTTGTGGAAGAATACATTGGTTCTTTGCCGGAAAAGTTGGAATACGGTGTATCGCAACTGGGGAAACCTGTGGTAGGGGTGAAAGATATGAAACCTGCCAAGAAGGAGCGAAGTCGACAAATAGAGACTTTGGCGCCTGAACCAAAGGAACCCGTGAGCGATAAGATGTCTTTGGAGGAACTGGGAAATTGGTTCCGAGAAAAAGACTTTTCGGAATTGGAAAGAAAAATCCTACAATTTTTGTGGGAAAAAGGTGAAGAAGTCGCCTTTGATGATATTGCGGATAACTGTGGAGTAGAAACAGGACTTTTGAGTAGTCAGTTGATTATTCTGCAGATGAAGAAGGCCATGGTACAAAGTGCCGGTGGCCGATATAGTTTGCGAAAATAGGAGGAATGGAAGATGGCTGAAAAAACTGTCAAAAAGACCGGTGCTTCCAAGAAAAAACTGGTGATTGTGGAGTCCCCTACCAAGGTGGATTCTGTGAAAAA
>JAZRCD010000205.1:0-1331 GCA_045635425.1 Ructibacterium sp.
AAGATTCATGAGATTGAGTATCTGCTCAAACAATCCGATACCCACACCCTTGTGATGATTGAGGATTGTAAGGATATTAACTATAAAGAAATCATTGAGGAACTCTGTCCTGAACTGAAGAATACCACACCCGGAGAGGCACTCTATTCCAAGAACTTGCCTTTCCTGCGGAATGTAGTTACGGTTGGATTCTCCATGGACGGATGTCTTACATGGGAACAGATGATGAAGCGCTCTGCTTTGGTGCCCAAAGAAGAAGTGCGTCGTCGTGCATCTTTGGTTAAGCCGGACGATGTATGTAACATGCAGTATACCTCCGGTACCACAGGTTTCCCCAAGGGCGTTATGTTGACCCATCGAAATATTGTTAATAACGGTAAGACCATCGGTGACAGAATGGATTTATCCACCGCAGATCGGATGATGATTCAGGTTCCCATGTTCCATTGTTTCGGCATGGTGCTTTCCATGACCTCTATGATGACCCATGGCGGAACCCTGTCCCCCATGCCCTACTTCTCACCGAAATCCTCTTTGGCGTGTATCAATGATGAACGTATCACCTGTTTCAACGGTGTACCCACCATGTTTATTGCACTCTTTAACCATCCTGATTTTGCCAAGACAGACTTTTCTTACATCCGTACAGGAATTATGGCAGGTGCTAACTGTCCTGCAGATTTGATGCGTCAGGCGGCAGAAGAAATGAACATGAAAGAAATCATTTCGGTTTACGGCGAGACCGAAGCATCTCCCGGTTGTACCATGGGTGAGGTAAACGAGGATATCGACCACCGTGTAGAAACCGTTGGTAGTGCATTCCCCGGTGTGGAATGTAAGATTATCGATCCCGAAACAGGTGAGGAACTTCCTGATGGCGAAAGTGGAGAGTTTGTTGCCCGTGGCTTTAATATCATGAAGGGTTATTATAAGATGCCCGAGGCAACGGCGCAGACCATTGACGAAGATGGTTGGCTCCACTCAGGAGATATCTGTTGTCGTACCGAGGACGGATACTTCAAGGTGACAGGCAGACTTAAGGATATGATCATCCGTGGTGGTGAGAATCTCTACCCCCGTGAAATTGAGGAATTCTATCTGACCAACTCCAAGGTTCGGGATGTGCAGGTGGTAGCGGTTCCTGATGAGAGATACGGTGAGGAATGTTGTGCGTGGATCATCTTGAATGAGGGCGAAACTTCTGATGAAGAAGAAATGAAGGAGTTTGGTTATGCTTCCATTGCGCGGCATAAGGTGCCCAGATACTTTATCTTTGTGAAGGACTTCCCCATGAATGCAGCAGGAAAGATTCTGAAGTATAAAATGAGAGA
>JAZRCD010000206.1:0-4012 GCA_045635425.1 Ructibacterium sp.
GTCCCTGTGTGTGGCAGAGTACGATGCTCTTTCCACGCCGGAACAACCGCTCCTGCGAAGTGTAAGAAGCATTTGCGATAATATATAGAAAAAACCATCTACGAAGTATTGCCCAAAAGCCCGGGACATTCTCTGTCCGGGAAAGAATGTGGGTAAAGTAGTTCTAATTGCAAAATAAAATTTATGAGGTGAGATTATGAAGTTGATACCGATGCCTATGGCGGTAATGCCAATGGAAGGGGAAATATCCTATCAAGGAATCTGCGGAGTAGTGGGAGCAGAGGATGGTCGTATCCAAAAGGCGACAGAGAAACTTCCTTGGGACAAGGCAGGAGCTTTGTTGAAGATTCAAATGGGTCAGAGCCAGGGAGAAGGATACACCCTCCGCCTTGGGGAAGAGGAAATCGAAATCCGAGCCGAGGGGCCAAGAGGTGCTTTCTACGGCATCCAGACCCTGAGACAAATTTTCAAGAATTCGGAAATCACCCCCGTGGTCATTGAAGATAAACCTGACTTTTCCTATCGGGGATTCTATCATGATGTGACCCGAGGCAAGGTGCCAAACGTTGAAACAATCAAGGATTTGATTGACAAGATGGCATTCTTTAAGCTGAACTCCTTACAACTGTATGTGGAACATACTTTCGCTTTTCGGGAGTATGCAGACTCCATTGAGAGAACAGGATGTTTGACCGCGGAGGAAATTCGGGAGATTGATGCTTATTGTCAAGAAAATTTCATTGATTTCATTCCCTCTCTTGCAACCTTTGGACACCTGTATGAGTTGTTGCAAAAACCTCAGTATCGGGAACTCTGCGTGTTAAAAGAGTTTGAGCCAAAGTCCCATTATTGGCATGATCGGATGATGCATCATACGTTGGATCCTGAGCGTCCTGAAAGTATTCAGGTGGTGCAGAGCTTGATTGACCAGTATGAACCTTTGTTCACAAGCGATACTTTTAATATCTGTTGTGATGAAACCTTTGATCTGGAAAAAAGAGACAAGACGGGAGAAGAATACGTTGGCTTTGTTCGGAAAATCATCGATGTGGTTCAGGGCAAGGGGAAAAAAGTAATGATGTGGGCGGATATTCTTTTGAATCATCCGGAGTGTATTGATATGCTTCCGGAGGATATCTGTTTGCTGAACTGGCATTATTGGCAGAATCCTCCTGAAGAAAAGGTGGAGCAAATTGCCAAGTCCGGTCGGGCTCAGATTGTCTGTCCGGGCACCAATACATGGAACCGCCTCTGTGAGAATGTGGAAACAGAACGGATTAATATCGAGAAAATGTGTCGCTACGGACACCAAAACGGTGCGGTGGGTGTTTTAAACACCAACTGGGGTGATTGGGGGAACATTTGTAGTCTGGAAACGGCCATGTATGGTATGGTTCTGGGTGCGGAAAAGTCTTGGAATGTAAATACTCCCTTTGACGAAGCCTTTGACAACGGGGCGAATCTTCTTCTGTATGAGAACGAGAAGGGAGTACGGATGATAGAGGCGCTGTCCGAGATTCATCAGGAGATTCACTGGACTATGTTGGCAGGCATTTACGCCAATTCTTTCTGTGAAGAGAAGATCGACATAGTGTATCCTACAGAAGAATTCATTGCAAAGGCGCAGAGGGGATATCTGCAGTGCAAGGAGGAACTGGAGCGGGATGTGTGGAAGAACGACGAGTTCCGACAGGAATTTCTCCTTTCAGCAGAGGGTATCTGTGTCATGGCAGAACTGATGGCAAAGGCGCAGAACATGAACATCTCCCGATTGACCGATACCGAGGCGTGGCTAAGAAACTATCGGGAACTGTGGCTTGGCAAGAACAAGGAAAGCGAACTTTCCGAGATAGAAAAGGTTTTTCGATATATGGAGAAAATATGACAAAAAATCCGCCGAACCATGAGGAATCGGCGGATTTTTCATATCCTTTGTATAAAGTGACCATGGAATGGCAGAAAGGAGAGGTGTTTTTTTACAGTTTTTTTGCAATTCTGTAAAAAAAAGAATTGACAACCCTTGTGATTCGTGGTAAGATATAATAGTTCGCTTAATGGGTAAAAGTGCCTTTTAGCGGCAAGTACAAATTTAGGAGGTGAAGGAAATGAAAGTACAACCTTCCGTAAAACCTATTTGTGAAAAGTGCAAAATTATTAAGAGAAAAGGCAGAGTCATGGTAATTTGTGAGAACCCCCGCCACAAGCAGAAGCAGGGTTAATTACAAAACCGGAGCAGGGTCAGGCTTATAACCCACACTTTTCTATGAGCTGACGCCGTTTATACGGGTGAAATTCTGCTCCACTGTTTTTTCAAAAATCAATGGAGGTGAAAATTTTATGGCACGTATCGCAGGCGTAGATTTACCGAACGACAAGAGAGTTGAGATTGGTCTTACCTATATCTTTGGTATCGGTCTTTCTACTTCCAAAAAGATTCTGGCAGCAACCGGTGTAAACCCGGACACCAGAGTTCGTGACCTGTCTGAAGACGAGGTTTCCAAGCTGAGAGCTGAAATCGACAACTACAACGTAGAGGGTGATCTGCGTAGAGATATCGCTCTGGACATCAAGCGTTTGATGGAAATCAACTGCTACAGAGGTCTTCGTCACAGAAAGGGTCTTCCTGTTCGTGGTCAGCGGTCCAAGACCAACGCCAGAACCAGAAAGGGTCCCAAAAAGACCATCGCAAACAAGAAGAAGTAATTCTGTTTGCAGCATTTATGTCACAACTGCTTGTGTGGCATAACTTAAAAAATTGAATTTTCTCTGCGGGAAGATCCGCACGGGATATCCGTAATTTCAGGAGGTGAAAGATACAATGGCAAAGGCAGTTAAGAGAACCCGCCGCCGTAAGGAAAGAAAGAACATCGAGCGGGGTGCAGCGCATATTAAATCTACATTTAATAATACCATTGTTACGATTACAGACGTAGCCGGAAATGCAATTTCTTGGGCATCCGCCGGCGGCCTCGGATTCAGAGGTTCTAAGAAGAGCACTCCCTTTGCAGCCCAGATGGCAGCAGAGACTGCAGCAAAGGCAGCAATGGAGCATGGCTTGAAGTATGTCGAGGTTTATGTTAAGGGACCGGGTTCCGGTCGTGAAGCAGCAATCCGTGCATTGCAGGTTGCAGGCCTCGAAGTGAATATGATTAAGGACGTTACACCGATTCCTCACAACGGTTGTAGACCGCCTAAGAGAAGACGCGTGTAATGACGGAGGTGAAAGAGTAAATGGCAAGATATACAGAATCTGTTTGCAGACTTTGCAGACGTGAAGGTCAGAAGTTGTTCTTAAAGGGCGACAGATGCTACACTGATAAGTGTGCAGTAACCAGACGTGCCTATGCCCCCGGTCAACACGGTCAGGGCAGACGGAAGCTCTCCGAGTACGGCACTCAGCTTCGTGAGAAGCAGAAGGTTAGAAGAGCATATGGTATCTTAGAAGGCCAGTTCGCACATTACTTTGAAATGGCGAACAAGAAGGAAGGCGTAACCGGTGAAAACCTGCTCCGCATCCTGGAAAGCCGTCTGGATAACGTTGTTTACAAGCTCGGTTTGGCAGTATCCAGACCCGAAGCAAGACAGTTGGTATCCCATGCTCACTTTACCGTAAACGGCAAGAAGGTTAACATTCCTTCCTACCTGGTAAAGGCAGGCGATGTTATCGCTGTTCGTGAGAAGAGCAGATCCAGCGCTAAGTTTGAGGCTATTCTCGGTTCCACCGAGGGCAGAATCGTTCCCAAGTGGCTTGACATGAACCGCGACACCTTAGAGGGTCGGGTCGTTGCTCTGGCAGAGCGGGAAGACATCGATATGCCCATTGAGGAGCATCTGATTGTCGAGTTGTACAGCAAATAATAAATTGCTGTAACCATCCGACGATTGTATGAATCGTTGAAAATAGTCAAGGAGGGCTGACAATGATTGAAATCGAAAAGCCAAGAATCGAATGCGTAGAAGTATCCGAAGATAACAGATATGGCAAATTTGTTGTTGAGCCTCTGGAAAGAGG
>JAZRCD010000207.1:0-3890 GCA_045635425.1 Ructibacterium sp.
AGATCTCCATCCGCGGTCGTGTTCTGCCCATTGGCGGCTTGAAGGAAAAGGCGCTTGCCGCATTCCGCATGGGGATTAAGACGGTTGTAATCCCCTATGACAACAAGCCGGATTATGAAGAACTTCCCCAAAAGCTCAAGGACGGCATCAACTTTATCTTTGCCAAGGACATGAGCACCGTATTGGAAACTGCACTCCTTCCCCTTCCCAAATCCCATCAAAAAGAGGGCAAGAAGGAGATTCGATATATTGAATCTTTGATTGCAGGTGCAGGAATCGAGGAACGGATTCGCGCCAAAGAATCCTCCGGAAGATAGGAGGTCACCCAAAATGGAATATATTGATGCAAAACTTTTGGCAACTGCAGTGAAGCCTGCCCAATATCCGGACACATTGGTACCGGAGATTGCCTTTGCAGGTCGATCCAATGTGGGAAAATCCTCCCTCATCAACTGCCTGACCAACCGCACCAAACTTGCCAGAACCAGTAGTACCCCCGGAAAGACGGCTACCATCAACTTTTATGATATTGCAGGACAGTATCGCTTGGTGGATTTACCCGGTTATGGTTATGCCAAGGTTTCCAAAGAGGAACAGCAGCGTTGGGCAAAGATGATCGAGACCTATCTCTCCGATCGTTTCAATCTGGTACAGATTATTCAATTGGTGGATGCCAGACATAACCCCACCAAGGATGACTTGATGATGCTTGAATGGATTCGTCACTTCGGCTACACTCCGGTGGTGGTTGCCACCAAACTGGACAAGTTAAAGAAGTCCGAGATTGAGAAAAACCTTACCGTCATCTACGAAATGATGGAACTGGATGACGACAGCATCCTCCTTCCTTTTTCTTCCGAGAAAAAGACCGGTCGAGAGGATTTGGCAGAATTGATTGATTTGTTAACCAGCAGATACAACCCTGAGCAGGGTCGGTGTCTGTAATCATACCTAAGAAAACCCGAAAGGAGTCACAAACATGATTAATAAACCCCGTGGGACCGAGGATATCCTTCCCGTAGATAGTCCCCTCTGGCAGAAGATCGAACAAGCCGCCAGAGAGGTCTGTGCCGCTTATGGCTATAAGGAAATCCGAACCCCAGTTTTTGAGGACACCTCCCTCTTCCAAAGAGGTGTGGGAGACACGACTGATGTGGTTCAAAAAGAAATGTATACCTTCGAAGATAAGGGTGGCAGAAGCATCACACTGCGTCCTGAGGGAACTGCATCTTTAGTGCGGAGTTTTATTGAAAACTCCCTCTATGCCGACCCTCAACCCACCAAACTGTTCTACCTGATTTCCTGCTATCGTTACGAAAAACCCCAATCCGGTCGATTAAGAGAATTCCACCAGTTTGGTATCGAGTGTTTTGGTGGCACCTCCGACGCCACCGACGCAGAGGTTATTGCATTGGCACTTTCCTTCTTCGAGAAGTTAGGCGTAAAGGGTCTTAAATTAAACCTGAACAGCATCGGTTGTCCCGTCTGCAAAAAGGATTATAACGACAAGTTAAGGGAATACTTCTCACAACACGTCGATGAACTTTGCGAAACTTGTAAAGGCAGACTGGAAAAGAATCCTATGCGGATTATTGACTGTAAGTCAGAAATTTGTTCCGCCATTGCCAAAGATGCACCCAAGATGATTGACCACCTCTGTGAGGATTGTCAGGGACACCTTGACAAGACCGTAAAATATTTGGATTCCATGGGTATTGAATATATCATTGATCCCACCATTGTTCGTGGCCTCGATTACTATACCAGAACCGTCTTCGAGATTACCTCAGATGCACTGGGCGCTCAATCCACAGTCTGTGGTGGCGGTCGATACAACGGTTTGGTCGAGGAACTGGGTGGCAAACCCACCGAGGGCATCGGCTTTGCGGCAGGCTTGGAACGACTTGTGATGATTATGAAGAGCCAGGGCCTTGACAAGGACCTGACTGCAGACACACCCTCACTCTTTGTTGCTGCCATTGGCGATACCGCCGACGTTGCGGCACAGAAATTAGTCTTTGACCTGCGGAAAGTTGGCATTCACGCTCAACGCGATTTATGCGAACGCAGTGTCAAGGCACAGATGAAATACGCCAACAAATTAGGTGCCAAGTTCAGCATGGTTCTTGGCGAAGACGAAATCAATGCAGGTCAAGCAGACCTTAAGAATATGGAAACCGGTGAAACTGTTTCTGTGGCATTAACCGCAGAAGCAATCAAGCCGATTCTGGAAGGATAGAGAAGGAGGAAATTTTATGCAATTTGAAACTATGGCAGGATTGAAGCGTACTCACATGTGCGGTCATCTCTCTGCAAAGAACGAAAATGAAACCGTTACCCTGACCGGTTGGGTTGCGAGAAACCGTCGTTTGGGTGGCGTTAACTTTGTTACCCTTCGGGATCGGACCGGTATTATTCAGTTGTCCTTTAACGACGAAACCGATCGGGCCGTCTTTGAAAAAGCAGAACAACTCAAGAGCGAGTATGTTATCGCAGTGGTGGGTCAGGTTGCTCTTCGTACCCCCGAAAACATTAACCCTGATATGGCAACCGGTGAGATTGAGGTTTTTGTCAGCGAACTTCGTATTTTGAACGGTGCAGAAACCACACCTTTCTATATTGAAGAAAACATTGATACCAAAGATGCTCTCCGCTTGAAGTATCGTTATCTTGATTTGCGCCGTCCCGATATGCAACGGAACATGATTCTGCGCCATCGGGTAGCAAAGCTTGCCAGAGACTACTTTGATCAGAACGGATTCTTGGAATTGGAAACTCCAATTCTCACCAAGAGTACCCCTGAGGGTGCCCGTGACTATCTGGTTCCCAGCCGTGTTCATCCCGGCAGTTTCTATGCGCTGCCTCAATCCCCCCAGCTTTACAAGCAGCTTTTGATGCTGGGTGGCTACGACAGATACTTCCAGGTAACCCGTTGTTTCCGTGACGAGGATCTCCGTGCCGATCGTCAGCCGGAATTTACTCAGCTGGATATGGAACTTTCCTTCTGTGACATTGACACCATCATTGAGGTAAACGAAGGTTTCTTGAAGAGACTCTTCGAAGAGGTACTGGGTCTTGAAGTACAGACCCCCTTCCTTCGTCTCCCCTACAGCGAGGCAATGGATCGATTCGGTTCCGATAAGCCCGATACCCGTTTCGGCATGGAGTTCATCAACATCTCCGACGAGGTAAAGGATTGTGGATTCCAGGTATTCTCCGGTGCGGTTGCAAATGGCGGTAGCGTTCGTTGTATCGTGGCAGAAGGCTTGGGCGAAAAGATGACCAGAAAGACCTTAGACAGTCTTTCCGAGTATGTTAAGACCTATCGTGCAAAAGGCATGGCATGGATTGTGGTAGAAGAGGGCAACCTCCGCTCCCAGATTACAAAATTCTTCTCCGAAGAAGAAATTGATGCCATTCTGAAAAAGACCGGTGCCAAGGTTGGCGATGCAATCCTTATTATTGCCGACAAGGATCAGGTAGTATATGATGCACTGGGCAACCTCCGTTTAGAGGTGGCTCGTCGCTTTGACCTGATTGATAAGTCCAAGTTCAACTTCCTCTGGGTAACCGATTTCCCCCTCTTCGAATACAGCGAAGAAGATGATCGTTATGTGGCAAAGCACCACCCCTTCACCCATCCGGTAGACGAAGATATCCCCATGTTGGAAACCAACCCCGAAGCAGTTCGTGCTAAGGCTTACGACATCATCTTAAACGGTACCGAGATTGGTGGCGGTAGCCTCCGTATCTTCCAGACCGACCTGCAGGAGCGGATGTTCAAGGCTCTGGGCTTTACCACCGAGGAGGCTTGGGAGCGGTTCGGCTTCCTGATGGAGGCATTCAAGTATGGTACTCCTCCCCACGGCGGACTTGCTTATGGTCTTGAC
>JAZRCD010000208.1:0-3900 GCA_045635425.1 Ructibacterium sp.
CCCGGCAACGCCGGAAGATTTCATCATAGCCCCCAGAGTAGAGGTGAATTTCTTTGCCTGTGTTTCGGTCAGACCAAACTGCGTTCCGGCGGTTTTCGCCCATGACTCAATCTGTTTCGCTCCGTCCCCGAAAGTCACATCTACAACGTTCTGGACCTCCGCAAGATCGGAAGCGGCAGAGATAGCATTTTTGCCCCAGTCAAGGATTGCTTTCCCGATCTTTGCGGCAGTAAGACCGGCGGCAATATTTTTGACCATACTGGAAAAAGACGCTTCCATGCTTCCCGTGCTCTGGTTTACCGCCTGATCCCATTTTTTGCTTTCCTGCTGAATGTTTCCGGTAACTTCCTTGACGGTTGCGTTTATGTTTTTCGGATCGCCGCTTATTTCAAATACAACCTGACCGTCAGCCATTATTCCCACTTCCTTTGGCTATAATGTTCATTAACCCGGAGAAGATTTTCCCAACATCTTCTTCATATCGTTTCGCCTGTTCCTTTTCGGAAAGATGCAAGGCAACATCCGCTTTCGCTTTCATTAGCCATTTCCTTTCCTCCGCATTCCATTTTGTAGCCGCCGGCATCGGTCTTGCCCTGATCCCGCCAACCTCCGCATACCTGCTTCCCTCTGGAATAGCGTTCAGCAGGTCGGAAAACTCAATCCAGTGGAGTTTTACCCGATATAGGTCTATCCCGTAAGCCTGACGAAACGCCGCCCGTATCATCCCCGCATCCTGCACGAAATCTGTGACCTTTTGAGCGTCTTTTTTTGGCTTCTCTTGGAATAATAGACCTTTTACCGCTTCAAGCACCTTCCGTGCGTTTTTTGGGCGTTTAGAAAGGCATTTAAGGGCATTATAGTATCTCGCTTCCGGCATCAAATCATCCCGGTCTAATTCTTCCATCATCCGCAGGACGTTCCGGAAGTCGAAATCAAGTTTATAAAATTTCCCGTCAACCGTTACGCCGTCCGGGAGATTATCTTGCAGTTTCATTTTTTCTGCGCTTTCGTGATCTTCTTTGCCAGCCGTTCCCGGAAGTAAAGACCACAGGCTGTAATGACCGCCAGCGCATCCCCGTTATAGAAATCAATAATCTGGTCACCCTGTTCGATTCCGAAAATCGTCCTGGCAAAATATCTCGCCGCATCCAGTTTTTCGTCTTCCGGGGTTTCATCTGTCAGCCCGTTCAATCGTTCATTCGCCTTTTTCAGCCCCGCAACAATTGAGGAACCGTCAGAACGAACGGTCAATGTCAGCGTCTTGTCAACGTTCCGAAATGTTACTTTATCCATGACCGGATAGGGGTTTATCTCTTTCTTGAAAAGCATCTTTTGACCTTCCTTTCGAAAATAAGGGGAGGGGTGTTTGTTCCCCTCCCCGTTTCTCATTAGGCTACATCAGTAACCGTGGGCTTTCCGTTGAAACGGATCGTGCACCCGAAAGCGTCCAAGTCCAGCGTCTGACCGCCGAAAGTCTGGATATTGCCGACATTGCAATCGCAGACAATCTGTTTCCCGCCGGAAATGATCTTCACGGACGAATCCCTTTCGGAACCCAGCAAGAACTGAAGACCGGCAATGTAGTCCTGCGCCGTATCCCCGACAACCCGCTTTCCAGTGATCGTCAGTTCCGGAGCCGCACCGGTCACCTGATTGTTGGCGAACCCATTACCGCAGAGGAAAAAGGATTGCTGATTCTGTTCGTTTTCAGAAAACTGCATCCCCTCAATTCCCTTGCACAGCTTGGAGTAAGTCCAAGTCCCAGCCGCACCGCCCTGACCGGGGGTGTAAGCGGTTCCGATATAAAGTTCATTTACCCAGTTCGCATCCATAGGCGTTTCCCCTTTCTAAAGCATCGTATAAACCTTAACATTTAACGCTGAAGCCATCAGCCATGAGTTGCTTTCTTCACGGGCTACAACCTGCGGCTCCGTCAGTGTGCTTATATCAACAATTTGCCAGTGATCTCCCTGTGGGTAGACCCTCCGCATTGTCAATTCCTCATGGATCGTGTTCATTGCTTCCGAAAGCGTTTGAAGGTTCGAGTGTTTCCCGTTTATGGTCAAATCCAGTATGATGTACTGGTTTTTGTCCATATAGACTTCTTCTGGACCGCTTGGCCCGACTTCACAGCAAAGCCCGTTTCCGGTTCCCAAGGCTCCCCGGGAGATTAGAGCAAAAAGCCCCAAAGCATCGATCAAGTCCATTACAGACTCAACCGCTTCGTTTATAACGCTCATAGGTTTTCACGCAATCCCCTTTCTGCCAAGTCCTTCCACCGGGCTTTATACTTCCGTTTCGCTGTTTCGCACCACTTCCACGTTCTGCCGGGGGTAAGGCTTGTTTTGATCGCCCAATATTGCCGTTTAGCATACGGGGTTTCCCATATCAGCTTCCCCTCTTTCGGGAGAGAATGAGCCATAGAGGACGAAATCAGCGTCCCCTGATCTTCCTTACAGTATTCGTTACAATCAGCCAGTATTTCGTTTGAGAGGTTTTCAAGTCCGTCCTGCCACGCCGCTTTTACACGGCTTTCAACCCTTGCGGAGCTAATCGAAATTCTAACAGGCATCGGAACACCTCACAAAAGACCGATTTCGTAATGGTGGAAATTGTCGGTATCGTCCCGGAGTTCATCCACGGAAAAGACCGTGTATTCCTGCCCCCTGACGGTCACTTTCACATCCCCTCTCAAAGTGTGAGCCGTATTAAACAACGTCCACCAATCAAGGTTCGGGGTGCTGTGCCGCCGGTCAACAAAGAGGATTGACCGCAGAACGCAATCGGTATTTTCTGCGGTTTTCCTGATTTCGTTCGTTGGTTGCAGGTGTACTTTCCTAACCGTGTATTCCTGATAAGTCGGGTTCTGGTAACGGTCAACCCCGGTACAGGCTTTGACCGTTGCGGTGCTTCTCATGATTTTAGCCGGAATAGGTTTCAGCATTAAGGCCACCACCCGTCTGCGGCTGGCACTTGCGGGTTCATTAGCCCCGTCTGTTCCAGATACAAAAGAGCCGCCGGGGAGATGTTAGCACTCATTGCCCCGCTTGCGCTGGCTCCGCTTTTCCCTTGCACAGTTACCTTTCCAACCGTGAACCCGTCACCGCTTCCCCCGCTGATGCTTTCCACGCCGTTAATAGCGAGAAAGTCAATCTGGGAGCAAATAGCCAGCCGGTAAAGCGTCCGGACAAGGGAAGGGAAATTATCAATGGTGCTTTCGTCCACTTGCCAGCGGCTCATTGCACCAATGATTCTTGAAGCGTGAGCATTGAGCGTGGGGAAGGAGGTTTCGTCAACCTCCGTCCCCATGTATTCCTGCGAATAATACGCAAAGTCTACAACGCTCATGCTTTCACCTCATCAGGCTTTTACTACCAGAGTAGTATTCCCGCCGCTGACAACCTTCCCGGTTTCCTTGTTCACAAGGGCAACGGTGATGTACTTCCCGGCAGTCTGTCCGGCGATGGTTCCACCGTTGGTCAGGTCAGCCCAAGTCTTGGTGGCATCCGGCACGGCGTTATAGGTCAGAGACACCGCCGCATCGTTCACGGAATACACAAGCTTGGTTCCCTCCACGGGTTCGCCGCTTCCAAAGATGCCCTTACCGGAAACGCTGATCACGGTATCCCCGGCGGTTTTGGTTCCGGCAACGGAAGTCACAGTCAGGCTTCCCAGAGAGGGGGCAGAGCCAAGATGGGCATATACGCCAGCCTGACGCTGATTGAGAATGAAGGCACCGTAATAGTACCGTTCATAATAGAGGTACTTGCCCTTGCTCTGGGCAGTCGGGGCAGAAATCATGGAGGTTTCGTACTTGACCGGGGCGGCAACCGCTTCGGGGTCAACGATAACGAAATTGATCTGCGCCGCAGAGCCGCTGACCGCCCAACCTTCAGTGAA
>JAZRCD010000209.1:0-4479 GCA_045635425.1 Ructibacterium sp.
AGAAGAAATATTTACAATAGCACCGCCATTTGCATTGTTCTTCATCTTGTTTGCAACCAACTGGGTCAGGAACAATGTTCCCTTGGTGTTGATATTCATCACAAAGTCATAGCTTTCCTCGGTCATTTCCAGAATATCTGCACGAACTCTGGGAGCAACACCTGCAACGTTTACTAATACATCAACAGAGTCTGCGGTATTCACAAAGTTCTCACGATCTTCCGCCTTACTTAAATCACCACGAACATAGGTAAATTCACCGGGGAGATCCACCGGCATTTTTTCAGCCACGTCCATGCCGATAACCTTCATGCCTTCGTCTAATAATTTTTTTGCGGTTGCAAATCCGATACCACCGGCGCAACCGGTTACCAATGCAGTTTTCATAGGTTTTTCCTCACTTTCAATCCTGATTTATTTCATGCAAAGTTCCTTGTAGATGGGCATATATACCTCACGGTCACGAATGACACATCCGGGTGTCCCGCCTGCACGCATCACATGGGTACACTTGGAACAACAGATACATATTTTACCCGCTTCAAGACAGCCTTTTTCTATAATATCCTTCGCAAATTCAGGATAAGCAAAAATCATTCTTCCAAATCCCGCGAAGTCGAACTTTCCATCTTTGATATATCCTGCCGCAACATTGGGCGCCGCTACACCTAAGAAAGAAAGTGCCGAACATATGTACTGAATCTCAGGAACTTCTTCCTTTAGTTTCGCAATGCCTTCCAGCATCCGACATACGCCCTCAATAGGAGCCTCAGGATGTTCGTAGCCACCGGATGCAAAGGGTCGATTTACATGGGGGTTAAAATAGGGATTACCCATGGAGATATTCAGCAACTTCACGCCATAATCCCGCAATTGTTGAATCAACCAGATAGGCTCGGTCAAGTCCACATCAACGGAACCGTCTGTCTTCACACCAAATCCGTAAGGATAGGGGAATCCGTCATAGACATTCATACGGGAAGAAACCAAAAAGTCCTTTCCACAGGATGCAATAGCACCTTGGATACCTTCTCTTAAAAGTCTTGTTCGGTTTTCCAAGGATCCACCGTATCTTCCCTCTCTCTCATATGCAGAGAGAAGTTCTGAATTCAAATAGCGATGACAACACTTGATATCAACACCGTCAAAACCTGCTTTTTCTGCAAGCACGGCACCATGAACCAACGCATCTTTCACCTGATCAAGATATTCATCAGTAACAATTCGTTCGGGATCAATGGGATTATCCTTTTCGAAAATAGGATTGTTATACGCAATCAAAGGCGCAGGAACACCATTTGGCTTACTATATCGACCTGAATGTGTTGCTTGCATAATCACAACCGGCTCAGCGCCACCTGCCTTGACAGCATCTTCCTTAATGCTTTCCACCTGACGCTTAAAAGCATCAAGATTATTCTCGGAGATATAAAGCTGTCTCGGATTGGCTTTTCCCTCCTCCAGAACCGCTGTTGCCTCATACCAGATAAGACCTGCTCCGCCTTCTGCAAAGCGCTTATACCGACGAAGGGTCAACTCACCGGGCGTTCCGTCAGGATTGCCGTCGCATCCTTCCATCGCCTGACACACAAGACGGTTTGGAACAATCTTATTCCCTACCTTGGACTCATTTTTTAAAACACTGACATCATCGCAAGCAGGCATCTTAGCCGCAAGCAATTGATTGTCATTTTGGAATTCATCTAAACTCTGATATACTGCTCGTTTGATAGTAATCACCTCTTTATCATAACTATAACACAAACGCCCTGATTTGTATAGTCTAATTTTGCAAGTATATATGTAAATATTGCAAATAGCATAAAAAACCTCTTGATATTTGTATGTAAATACTATAAAATGCTCTTGAGGTGATATCCATGCAGACTATGGTCCACGATGTCTATTTTAGTGAAGGTTTTAATCCGAGAAGCAGACATTTTCACGACGATTGTCATCAGATTATTTTTGTTACTTCCGGTGCTGCCGATTTCGAAATCAACAAACGTTCTTATTGCGCAAAAGCCGGAAATATCATTATTATCAGTCGTTTTGAAAGTCACGCCATCACCGACCAATCCCCCGACTATCACCGCTATATTCTGCAAATCAGTCCTCATGTTCATGCAACGGAAAATAAACTTTATTCTTTGTTTTTCAATCGTCCTGTGGGTTTTACCAACGTGATTGATGTTCGACAACAGAGTGATTATTTTCATTCCCTCTTCTCCACCATGGTGGAAGAAAAGAAGAACAACGAAAGCCTGAAGGCGGATATGCTTGGTCTCCTCGTAGAACAACTTATCATCAAGGTTTTCCGATTAAAACAGGATAATTTCTGGCATCCGGAAGAAAACGTTGATCTTATTTTTCAGATTCAACGTCGCTTTGAACGGCATTGCGACAGATCATATTCTCTGCAAGGCCTGGCAGATGAATTTCATATCAGCCCCTCCACCCTCTCTCATTCCTTTAAAAAGGCAACGGGGTTTTCGGTTTTTGAGTACCTGAGCGCATGTCGTTTTGCCATGGCAAAAAATTATCTGCGCACCACCGAAATGCCGGTCTGTGAAATCATCGAACAATGTGGATTTTCTTGCAGCAGTAACTTTAGCCGCAGTTTTAAAAACCTGGAGGGAGTCACTCCCTTAGAATACAGAAAACAAAGTCGTCAAGATGAAGAAGCGCGAACCTAAGTTCGCGCTTTTTATCATTTTATTCACCTTTTGCATATCGAACCAATTCCGCGATAGCAGCTCGATCGGTAAAATCACCATCCACATCACATAGTTCAATCAGAAGCTTTTCCATTTCTGTGGGATTTTCCTTATTGCCCATAATTTTTTTTAGCGTTTTAAGAGCAGCTCTGTGCGAAACAGTTAGTTCCGCCATTACCATTTTGCCCAAATAGTTAAAAACCCTGACTCCCTCTGCGCCTTTATCTTTAAAGTTCTTCTTCCAAACCATATCATCATAATATTCCCGATAGTGTAGCGGTGTAATTCCTGTGGTATAGACAATCAGCTTCTTATCCTTTAACTTTTCCATATTCTTGGTAAGTAGTGTCACTCCGGCAATATTTTCCGCATACAATCCACCACCGTAGACGATGGTATCATATTCCATCAAATCATCCACCTTGATATTCTTTGCATCTACAGCCTTGCAGGACAACTCTTCTGCAATCCATTCCCCGTAGGCTTTGGTCGATCCATACTTTGACTTATAAACAACAATTGCCTTCATCTTGATTCCTCCATCTGTCAAAATTTCTTACATTTATATATACAGAATAAGTCAAAAAGAAATTCCTTTACACATCTGCTATTGTCTTGCATTTTACCACAGAACCCACTCCTTTGCAAGAAAATTTTGCCATTGATAAAGGATTTACTCTATGCACACACTATCCGTAAGGAAGGTGATTTTAATGGCAAAAAATATCCGCTGTGATTTAGCAATTGAAGCAAGGGAAATGATAACGGAACTCCAAGGACAGAACTATAAAATCCCCGGTGTATCTGTGGATACTGAATCTGTTCACTCCTATATTCATATCACAAGAGTTCATGTGGAATCCGAAGAAGGGAAAAAGGAGCTGGGAAAAGAACCGGGACACTATGTAACCGTCGAGATGCCTGCACGTTTTTACGGGCAACAAAAAATCTACGAAGAAATGTGTCAGGTATGTGCTGAAGAGCTCTCCCAACTTACAAAACAGTATTTAAAAAACAAAGACGATTCCGTCTTAGTTATCGGCCTTGGAAACTGGAACATTACTGCCGATGCGTTAGGACCTCGTGTCATACATTCTCTGATGATTACCCGCCATCTTAAGGAGTACATGCCTGAGGAAATCGACGAGAGAATTCGTCCCGTCTGTGGTATTTCTCCTGGTGTTCTCGGGCTTACCGGAGTAGAAACAGGGGAGATTGTTCGTGGTCTGGTGGAGCGAATCCGTCCCTGTCTGGTCATTGCAATTGACGCCCTTTGCTCTCGCAAAGTAGAGCGCATTAACACTACCATTCAGTTCTCAGATACCGGCATCACACCCGGAGAAGGGGTTGGAAACAAACGACAATCCATCAATCGGGAAAACTTAGGGATTCCCGTAATCGCTATTGGCGTTCCTACTGTAGTAGATGCAGCAACCATAGCCGGAGATTCCATTCATTGGGTCATCCGTCGGCTCAAAAATGAAATGCAATCAGAACAACCTCTTTACCAATTCCTAAACGACTTGGAAGGCGAGGACAAATACGGACTAATACGCGAATCCATCACGCCTGCTTTCGGAAATTTCATTGTGGCACCTAAGGAGGTTGATTCGGTAATCGAAGACATTTCAAAGGTGATTGCAAACGGCATAAATATTGCCCTGCACGAGGGCATCACTCTTTCAGATATTGACAGATATGTATAAAAATACACCTCGCATCAACGAGGTGTTTTTACTTAGAATAATCCGGGAATATTCAA
>JAZRCD010000210.1:0-2703 GCA_045635425.1 Ructibacterium sp.
GCTCGGCAAGACAATCACATACACAAAGTATAGTTCTGCCTTGCCGAACCTCGCTCCAAAGCAATCTCATCCAATTTTCTGCGCACTCAAATAACTAAATTGTAGGGGAGGGGCTTGCTCCTCCCGTTGAGAATAGCGCAACCTATGCGGAATGTCGGAAACCGCCATTCCCTACAACCGAACAAATCTCATCAATTTTTCTGCGCACTCATTTGATAAAAAGGTGGCTCCGGCGACTGTGACAAATCTTTATATCGGATAAAATCCGGTATTGGGTGGAGCGTCACCGCTCCTTTGGGATGACGATGGTATACTCAATAAAATTCTCATTCTCCGTCTTGTTGGCGGTGGCGTCAATTCCCGACTTCCTCATCAACTCCACCGCCTGACGGAGGGTGTTCCCGAAAATCCGCACATCCCGAAAAATCCGTTCCCGCCCCGGTCGTTGTTCCGGAGTGGGGTTGGGTGAACCATGAATCAGCTTCTCAATCAGCTCTTCCGTTTTTGCCACAGTAAGCCCCCGACTCACAATCAACTTCACCGTCCGAAGTTGCAGTTTGGCATCGGGAAGCCGCAAAAGTGCTCGGGCATGGCGTTCGGTCAGATTGTGGGCGGAAAGAATCTCCCGTACCTGTGGGGAAAGTTTTAAAATCCGTAACTTGTTGGCAATGGCAGATTGACTCTTCCCAAGCTTGTCCGCCAACTCCTCCTGAGTGAGACCGTGCTCGGTCAAAAGCCGATGAAAGCCCTCTGCCTCCTCCATGAAACTCAGGTTCTCCCGTTGAATATTCTCCACCAAAGCCAGAATGGCACTGTCGGTGGCGGTTGCCGCCATTACAATGGCAGGAATGTAGGACATGCCTAAGTTTTTGCAGGCGGTCAGTCGTCGCTCCCCCGCAATCAACTCATAATCAAAGGGGCTTACCTGCCGAACCGAAATAGGTTGCATCAACCCGTATTCCATAATGGAAATAGCAAGATCCTGCAAAGCATAAGGATCCGCCTCCTTCCGGGGCTGATGAGGATTCACTCGAATATTCTCCATGGGAATATCCCTTATCTCTCCGCATCGGGTAAAACTTTTCCCCACCTGAGGAAGGGTCTCCTCCCGTATCGAAGACCGACAAATCTGACGCACCTTTCCTTCTCGTTTATAATCTAACAGCATAGCAATGCTCCTTTCCTTGTTGTTTTACCATATTTTACCAATATGTCGGAAAGAGTGCAAGAAAAACTCATCCACCTTTTTCGCTAAAATCCGCAAGAATAATAGAAAATGAAAATTTCCTCAATCACTTGACAAATTTCGGGAATCCTTTTATAATAAGAAGACACAGAAGCGCTGTGAGGAGGCCTCGCAGTGCTTTTCTTGAATGGAATACAAACTTTGCCTGAAAGGGGAAGATTTTTTTGGAGAAGAAAGAAAATATTTATGAACTGTTTGGCAGTATGGTCTTTGACGATGCTGTGATGCAGGAAATGCTCACACCGGATACCTATGCACAGGTAACCCAAACCAAGGAAGAGGGAGTTCCCCTCACCCGTGAGGTTGCAGACGAGGTTGCCCATGCCATGAAGGATTGGGCAATGGAAAAAGGGGTTACCCACTTTGCACATTGGTTCCAGCCTATGACCGGTGTTACCGCAGAGAAGCACGACAGTTTCATTGCCCCTCAGGGAAAGGACAAGATTATCATGGAATTCTCCGGCAAGGAGCTGATTAAGAGCGAGCCGGACGCCTCCTCCTTCCCTTCCGGTGGTCTTCGTTCCACCTTCGAGGCAAGAGGTTATACCGCTTGGGATCCCACCGCCAATGCATTTATCAAGGACGGGATTCTTTGTATTCCCACCATTTTCTGTTCCTACAACGGCATGGCATTGGATAAAAAGACTCCTTTGATGCGGTCTTTGGAGACCCTGAACACCCAGGCGCTTCGGGTACTTCACGCTATGGGACACACCGAGGTCAAGAGAGTGACCACCACCGTTGGTCCCGAGCAGGAATATTTCTTAATCGACAGAAAGGTTGCGGCAAAGCGCCCCGACCTGACCTATACCGGCAGAACCTTGCTTGGCGCAATGCCTCCCAAGGGACAGGAACTGGACGACCATTACTTTGGTGTGGTTAAGTCCCGAATTGCCGAATACATGAAGGATTTGGACCGAGAACTCTGGAAATTGGGTATTCTTGCCAAGACCAAGCATAACGAGGCGGCACCTGCTCAGCATGAACTGGCGCCCATCTTCTGTGCCGGCAACGTGGCGGCAGACCATAACCAGCTTACCATGGAGCTCATGAAGAAGATTGCGGAAAAGCATTCCCTGAAGTGTCTCCTTCACGAAAAGCCCTTTGCAGGAGTCAACGGCAGCGGTAAGCACGACAACTGGTCCATCGGCACCGATACCGGAATCAATCTGTTAAAGCCGGGGAAAACCCCCCACGATAATTTAGAATTCTTGGTGTTCTTCTGTGCCGTGATTCAGGCGGTAGACGAGTATCAGGATCTCCTTCGGATGACCGTTGCCACCGCAGGTAACGACCATCGTTTGGGTGCGGCGGAAGCACCCCCTGCCATCATCTCCATCTTCTTGGGAGATGAACTCACCGAGGTATTAGAGTCCATCCGTGACGGTAGTGACTATAAGAATCGTAAGCGTGAGATTATGGAAACCGGTGGCGTGGATGCCCTGCCCAACTTCACC
>JAZRCD010000211.1:0-9295 GCA_045635425.1 Ructibacterium sp.
CCGCACAAAAATAAAGTCTTTCAAAGAGTTTATTTTGCCAAATCTTCCATAAAGAAGAATTCAAAATTGTTCTTGGTCAGGATTTCGCCCATCTTAAAGATTTTATCTGCATAGTCCGGCTGATAAGCACAGTAATCTTCGTAGAAGTACTCCTCGTGGTCGGTAATGCCGATGTATTCGTTGTTAAGTAAGGGTGCAAATTCTGCCTCCAGTTCCTCGTAGGGGGTCAGGTTCAGGCAGGTGCTGGAATAGGTCTTGAAGAGCATATCGGTTTCCTGATCGTAATGAACGGAAAGATCCTTAGCCAATGCGGCAGGGTTGGTGTTTAACAGGTGGTTGTAGCCGCAAACAGAGTTGGCGATGGCAACATCCCGACCGCCGCGATGGAAGACCTTGGTTTCCGGTTTCCGATTCTGCAAAAGACGGAATGCGTGACCGTAAGGCAGGGAGTTGGGGTCGCCGTTGTAATCTTCAACGGTGTCACTGTGGGTAGCGTCCATCAACTTAACGCCACAGTCACGGAGCGCTTTAACGCCGTCCTTGCTTACGGGGAGCCAGTGGGGACAAATTGCATAAGTAAAGGATTTTTCTCCTGCAAAGCGGAAGACCTCGCGCTCAATATCCTTGAAGAGTTTTACAGTGTCGTCATAGTTTGCGTTTACGTGGGGATAGTCAGGGAACTCTTCTTTTGCATGGAAGGCAAGTTTCAACCAGTCGGATGCAGCTTCCCATTCTGCTTTGTAGGTGTCGGGCATTTCTGCTAAAGAAAATTCGTCATAGCCGTAAGCAGAGTCGGTGCGGTAGAAGAGGTTGAGCTGTGTTTTAACTCCGTACTTCTCGTTGGCATCTTTCAGTGCCTTTAAGAAAGGATTGTCAAAGAGGGATGCAGGCTTCTGGCGTGCTAAATCCCGAAATACCCAAACGGTATCATCAATATAAAAATATGCTTTTTTCATGGTAGTTCTCTCCTTATCTTATTTGTCGGCAACCAATTCTTCGATAAAGAAGAACTCAAAGCCATTCTTTGTCATGATTTCACCCATCTTGAAAATTTTGTCGGCATAGTCCGGTTGATAAGCGCAGTAGTCCTCGAAGAAATATTCCTCGTGGTTAGCAATGCCAAGGTAGGGGTTGTCAAGATAAGGTGCGAAATCGCCTTCGATTTCCTCGTAGGGAATCAGGTTGAGGCAGGGGTTGGAGTAGTGCTTGAAGTATACATCCAGCTCCTTGTCATAAATCATAGAAAAGTCAATGCCCTGTGCCGCTAAATCATCCTCGTCAATGTGATTGTATCCACAGATGGAGCGGGAGATGGCAACGTCACGACTCTTTCTGGTAAATACCTTGGTTTCCGGCTTCCGATTCTGTAAAAGACGGAAGGCGTGACCGTAGGGCAGGGAGTTGGGGTCGCCGTTATATTCCACACCAACTTCACCAAAGGAGGAGTTGATGAGTTTTACACCGCAATCACGAAGGGCTTTTACGGCATCCTTGCTCATGGGGAGCCAGTGGGGAGTTACTGCATAGGTAAAGGACTTTTCTCCTGCAAAGCGGAATACTTCCCTCTCGGTATCCTTGAAGAGCTTATAGGTGTCTTCATAGGATGCATTTACGTGGGGATAGTCGGGGAATTCTTCTTTGGCGTGGAAAGAAAACTTCAACCAATGGGATGCGGATTCAAACTCGGCCTTGTAAGCATCGGTAACATCTGCCAAGGTGAATTCGTCATAGCCGTAAGCGTAGTCGGTACGATAGAACAGATTCAAAGTGACCTTGACACCATACTTGTCATAAGCCTCTTTCAGCATCTTGAAATAGGGACTGTCAAAGAGAGATGCAGGTTTCTGTCTGGTTAAGTCTCGCAGACACCAGATAACATCATCAATAAAAAAGTAACCTTTTTTCATTTTTAAGCGCTCCTTTAAACATAAATTTATCTCTTTTTCGTTCATTGTATAGCGGTGTTTTAGGAAATTCAATGGATGAAACAACACATACTGGACAAAACAACGATTTTGTGTTATCCTAAGTATAGGAGGTGGGAGAATGTATTACGGATTTTTACAATTTGACAGTATTCCGGAGATAGGATTTGCCCATCATTTTGAGTCCCGACAATATCAGGTGGATTATGCCGGCCATCAAAAGAATTTTGAGGTGGTTTGCAATGTGACCGGAGAGATACAAATGGAACTTTACGGGCGGAGTTATTTTATTCCGGAGGGGAGTATCTTTGTGTTATTTCGGGAACTTCCCATTCGTTTAAAGGCTATGAATCAGGAGAGAAACGAGCATTTTACCGTTCAGTTCGGCATGGATTATCAGTTGGAACTTCAACGGGATGCACAGCCACCCCCTGACAAGGAGGGGATTTTACTTCCTTTGATCATACCGCCCGGAAAACGGGCTGAAGAAATGCGGAAGGAACTGATTTCCATTGTTTTGGAGTTGGAGCGGGAATCGGAACGAAGTACCTTTGGGGCGTCTTTGCGCATTTTGGGGATTTTGCAGAAGATGGACGTGTATGCCAGAGAGCAACGAAAGAAGATGCGATTCAGTCCTGCTCAGGAAAAAATTAGTCAGCAGGTTAAAAGTTATGTGGAAAAGCATCTGGAACATCGGATGAGTCTTGCGGAAATTGCGCAGAAGGTGGGAAGAACGCCCAATTATATTAATGGTGTTTTTCGTCAGGTTAACGGCATGACGGTGATGCATTATATTAATCGGGAAAAGGTGTTGTGGATTGCAGAAAAAATTCAACGGAACGAAATGACCTTTGAAGTGGCATGTGAGGGAGTTTCTTTGCAGGATATATCCTATGGCTATCGGCTTTTTAAACGATATATGGGTGTGACTCCGGGAAATTATCGAAAAGGAGAAATTTTCCGGAAAAAACGGCCGAATTCTCAAAAAGAAAAGCGGTAAAGTCGTTGACAAGGAGGCCCGTTTATACTATAATGTAAAATAGAGTCATTTCTGGAAAAATGCGGGAAATGGCAAGGTGTAAGAGGTGTTTGATGTGCTTGGTACATGGGTAAATGTAGCGACAGTAATCATAGGTTCGCTTGTGGGAATGCTCTTGAAAAAGGGGCTGTCCGAGAGGGTTGCCAAGGGGATGACCACGGCGGTTGCCATGGCAGTTCTCTATATCGGTATTGATGGTATGTTAAGTGGTGAAAACACCTTGGTTTTGGTTCTTTCCATGGTGGTAGGTACCCTGATCGGAACGCTGTTGAATCTGGACGACGGCTTGAATCGCTTAGGCGGTTGGGTGGAAAGTCGGGTCAGCCGTAACGGTGAGCCGGGAAAGATAACCGAAGGATTTGTCAGCGCATCACTTCTTTTTTGTGTAGGCGCCATGACCGTTGTAGGTCCGTTGCAATCAGGTCTTTCGGGGAATCACGAAATGCAGTTTACCAAGGCAATCCTTGATTTGATTTCTGCCATTGTTCTGGCGTCGGCATTGGGAGGAGGCGTGCTCCTTTCTGCCATTACCGTTCTGGTTTTGCAGGGGTCGATTACCCTTCTTGCTCAGGTGGTTGCACCTTTGTTGAGTGATTATGTCATTGGAGAAATGACCTGTGTCGGTTCGGTTTTGATTTTCGTGTTGGGATTGAATCTTTTGGGGGTTACCAAGATTAAATTGGTCAATAGCCTCCCTGCTATATTTTTGCCCATCTTGTTTTGTATTTTTTTGA
The DNA here is from genome assembly GCA_045635425.1 of Ructibacterium sp. Lineage (GTDB taxonomy): Bacteria > Bacillota > Clostridia > Monoglobales > Monoglobaceae > Ructibacterium. The sequence goes on from JAZRCD010000211.1 coordinate 3,699, forward strand.
AAGTATAGAACAGGGGTATTTGGTATAAAGTAGTAAAAAGCTTTGTGAGTAACAAGGAGCGTATGATATGATTAAGGTGGATAAAACCGTATTGCAGGAAACCAAATATCTGGCTGCATGGTCAGGTGTTTTCTCCATGTTGATGCAGGCGGTGTTCCTGATTCTCAATAAGTGGGATTATACAGTCCTTCTGGGGAATCTGTGGGGCGTTGGCGTAACCATACTGAATTTCTTCCTGCTTGGTTTGACGGTTCAAAAAGCCGTTACCAAGGAAGAAAAAGAAGCGAAGAACTTTATGAAACTCTCCCATACACTGCGGAGCATGATGGTGTTTGTCCTGACTGTGGTGGGTGTGGTTCTTCCCTGGTTTTCCGTTATACCTTTGATTATTGCGTTGTTCTTTCCTCGGGTGGCAATGACAATCCGAGGCTTTCAAAAAGGGGGTGCATGAGCATCATGAATACAAAAAGCCGTTGGTTCAAGGCGGTTGATATCTGTTATCTTGCTATGATGATTTTGCCGATTCTGGCGTTGATTGTCATTAAGATTCTGACCAATCCTTTGTCGGATGGGATTGCCATTTCCGGTGCGAGAATCTATTTTACCTTGGACATGCCCGTTCAGGATTTGATTATTACCGAATCTCAGGTGAATTCCTTGGCGGTACTGATTGCCATTTCCGGCCTGTGTCTGTTTTTGACCCATGGTATGGGAAAAGGTCCGTTGCTTACCCGTCATCATGTGGCAGAGTTTTTAGTGGAAAAAGCACAGGGCTTGGTTGACGAAAATATGGGCAAGCACTTTGCCGGCTTTGGTCCCTTTATTGGTGCCATCCTGATTTTGTCGGCATTTTCCAGTTTGCTTTCTCTGTTTGGTCTTTATCCTCCCACATCCGATGTGAATGTGGTAGGAGGTTGGGCGATTCTGGTCTTTATCCTGATTACCTATTACAAGGCAATCTGCGGACCGGTTCAGTATGTGAAATCCTTCTGTGATCCGGTTCTTCTGGCACCGCTCAATATCATCAGCGAGGTGGCAACCCCCATCTCTATGGCGTTCCGTCATTACGGAAACGTACTTTCCGGTGCGGTAATTTCAGTTCTGGTAGCAACAGGACTCCAGGGATTGTCTTCCATAATTTTCGGGGCATTGCCCGGATGGTTGGGAGAATTCCCCTTCCTGCAGATTGGTTTGCCGGCTGTGTTATCCATCTATTTTGATGTATTCAGCGGTGTCCTGCAGGCGTATATTTTTGCTATGCTCACCATGCTCTACGTAGCAGGCGGGTTCCCGGCGGAACTCTATGAACAAAAGAAAATGAAAAAACTATCACATAAAAAATTAGTTGGAGGTAATTAAAAATGGAAATTGCAATTGCGATTATTTTAGGTTGTTGTGCGTTGGGTGCAGGTGCGGCTATGATTGCCGGTATCGGCCCCGGTATTGGTGAAGGTAATGCGGTAGCAAAGGCTTGTGAGGCAATCGGCCGTCAGCCCGAGTGTAAGGGTGATGTAACCACAACCATGCTCATGGGTTGTGCCATTGCAGAGACCACCGGTCTTTATGCACTGGTTATTGCGATTCTGCTGATTTTCGTTGCTCCCAATATGTTTGTGGAAATCCTGAAGAGCAACATCTAATAATTCATTTGGAGTGAGGAAACCATGCAATCTTTGGACGTAATCTCTGTCAATTTATGGCAGATACTGATTTCTCTTTTGAACCTTTTGATTCTCTTTTTGGTAATCAAGAAGTTTCTCTTTGGTCCTGTGAAAAAGATGCTTGCCAAGCGTCAGGAAGAACTGGACAGCCGTTATCGAGCGGCAGATGAGGCGAAAGCCAAAGCGGAAGAGAGCGAGTCTTACTGGAACGAAAAGAGAGCAGGCGCAGAAGCAGAGGCAGATGCGATTTTGCAGAAAGCCAACGAGAACGCTCGGCTTCGGAGCGACAAGATTTTAGAAGATGCCAAGGTATCTGCAGACGGAATTCTTCGTCAGGCGGAGGCAGAGGCGGATCTGGAACGTCGTAAGGCTACCGAGGACATCAAGCGTGAAATTGTGGATGTGTCCGCTGTTCTGACCGAAAAGTTGTTGAATCGGGAAATCAAGATAGAAGATCATCGCAGTATGATTGATTCTGTGATTGATACCATAGGAGACGACAGTCATGCAAATGAATAAGGAATATGCAGAGGCGCTTTTTCTCCTGGCTGCGGAAGAAAACAAAAAAGAGGCGGTGGCGGAAACCTTAGAGGCCATGGAAACGGCTTTTTCCGAGAACCCTGACTTTGTGGAACTTCTGGCATCACCGGCAGTTCCGGTGGAGGAACGGCTTGCCATCATTGAAAAGACATTCTCTTCGTTGGAGCGTCATGGAGTATCTTTTTTGAAACTTCTTTGTGAGAGGGGTTATCTTCGGTCTTTTTCGGAGATGGCAAAGACCTATCGGGAACTGATGGAGGCGGCAGGAAAGGTTTCTACTGCTGTAGTAACTTCTGCGGTAGAACTGACCGAGGAGGAAAAAACTGCCCTGCTGAAAAAACTGGAAAAACAAAGCGGACACACCGTAGTGGCGGAATGTCATGTGGATGAGAGTCTGCTGGGCGGTATTGTGATTGAAATTGACGGAAAGGTGATTGATGCAAGCTTGCGCAGTCGTCTGACCGAGGTAAAGGAAGTGATGAGCAGATGAGTGCAAGACCTGAGGAAATCAGCAGCATTATCAAAGAGCAAATCAAAAACTACGAAGCGAAAATCGAAATGCGGGAAACCGGTACCGTTATCTTGGTTGGTGACGGTATTGCAAGAGTTTACGGACTTCGGGAATGTATGGCCAGCGAACTGGTAGAGTTCGAGGACGGTAGTTTCGGTATGGCACAGAACATGGAGAACGAAACCGTTTCGGTTGCATTGCTTTCGGATAACAATAATATTCGTGAAGGCTCCACCGTGAAGAGAACCGGACGGGTTGTATCGGTTCCGGTGGGTGATGCCATGCTTGGTCGTGTTGTGGATGCATTGGGTAACCCCATCGACGGCAAAGGCCCCATTGATACCAAGGAAACTCGCCCCATCGAGTCGGAGGCGCCCGGTATCATCGAAAGAAAGAGCGTATCGGTACCTTTGCAGACCGGTATCAAGGCAATTGACAGTATGATTCCCATCGGCAGAGGTCAGCGTGAGCTTATCATCGGCGACCGCCAGACCGGCAAGACGGAAATCGCTCTGGATACCATTATGAACCAAAAGGACACCGGTGTTATTTGTATCTATGTGGCAATCGGACAGAAGAACTCCTCGGTGGTACAGCTTACCAACGAATTAACCCGTATGGGTGCCATGGAATATACCATTGTGGTTGCGGCATCTGCATCGGAGTCTGCGCCCCTTCAGTATGTGGCTCCCTATGCCGGTTGTGCTATGGCAGAATATTTCAGAGAACAAGGCAAGGACGTACTGATTATCTATGATGATCTGTCCAAGCATGCGGTGGCATATCGTGCCCTGTCCTTGTTGATTCGTCGTCCTCCGGGCCGTGAAGCATACCCCGGTGACGTATTCTATCTCCACTCCAGATTGTTGGAGCGAGCCGCTTGTGTGGCAGAGGAATACGGCGGCGGTTCCATTACCGCACTTCCCTTGATTGAGACCCAGGCAGGTGACGTTTCTGCCTATATTCCTACCAACGTTATTTCCATCACCGATGGACAGATCTTCTTGGAAACCGAGTTGTTCCACGCCGGCGTTATGCCTGCAATCAACCCCGGTATCTCCGTAAGCCGTGTAGGTGGTTCCGCACAGCTTAAGGCAATGAAGAAGGTTTCCGGTGAGCTGAAACTGATTTATTCTCAGTATCGGGAACTTCAGGCGTTTGCTCAGTTCGGCAGTGACCTGGATGCCGATACCAAAGCAAGACTTGCATTGGGTGAGAGAATTGTAGAAGTCCTGAAACAGGATCGGAACAGCCCTGTTCGGGTAGGTTGTCAGGTTGCCATTATCTATGCGGCAATCAACGGCTATTTGAACGATGTTCCCGTGAACAAGGTAAAAGAGTACGAACAGACCTTGTACGAGAGAATGGAAAATGAGTATAGCAATCTGCTTGAACGATTCGAGGCAGGCTATGCCGATGATGCAGATTTTGACTTGCTCAAGGAAGCATTGGGCAAGATGCAGAGGTGAGATAAATGGGTGCTGATATCAAAACACTCCGAAGCCGAATCAAGAGCATCGATTCTACCCTGCACCTGACCAAAGCAATGGGTTTGGTGGCGTCTTCTAAGATTAAGCGTGCCACCGAGGCTATGAATAAGGGCAGAGAATATGCAAAGGCAATCAACGATGCCATTCATGCCCTGACGGCCTGCACCGAATGTAGAAAAAGTCCCTTTATGCAGGAGCGGGAGACCGACAATCTTTGCTTGATTGTGATTGCAGGTGACCGTGGTCTGGCAGGTGGATATAACGCCAATGTCTTTCGTCTGGCAAAGGATTACGATCCGGCTCAGGTGATGGCCATCGGTAAACGTGCTTGTGAGCGGTACGGTAAGGAACTGAAACTGGCAGAGGATTTCTCCTGCGAGGACGCATGGGAGATGGCAAAGGAAATCTGTCAAAAGTTCCAAGACGGAGAAATCGATAAGGTGGGCATCATCTGTACCAAGTATGTGTCCATCATGTCTCAGGAGGCGCAGATTCAATGGATTCTTCCCTTGGAAAAGCAGGAAGAAACCGCAAGTCACAGCGTTCTCTTTGAGCCGGATGAAATGACCATTTTAAATGCGGCGATTTACGAATATCTTTCCGCACGGATTATGGCGGCGGTACGAGAAAGTTACGCATCCGAAGTGGCGGCACGTCGGTTCGCCATGGACTCTGCCGGAAAGAACGCCCAGCAGATGCTGGATGATTTGCACCTGAAGTACAACCGTGCAAGACAGGGTGCCATTACCCAGGAAATTACCGAGATTGTCGCAGGCAGCGATGCATAATTGTCTGCAGAAGGAGGAATACCAATGGAAAATACAACCAAAGGCGTTGTAGCGCAGGTTATGGGACCTGTCGTTGACGTTTCCTTTGAGGCAGGAAGCCTTCCTGCCATCTATAACGCACTTACCATGGAAAATGGTGAGAAAACCCTCACCGTCGAGGTGGCACAGCACATCGGTGACAATGTTGTTCGGTGTATTGCTATGGCGTCTACCGACGGCTTGAAGAGAGGAACTCCCGTTACCGATACCGGCAAGGCAATCAGTGTTCCGGTAGGACGGGAAACCTTGGGCAGAATCTTTAATGTTTTGGGTGACACGGTGGATAATCAACCTGCTCCCGAGACCGAGGAGCGGTGGAACATCCATCGTCCTGCTCCTGAATATGCAGAACTGTCCACCTCCACCGATATCTTCGAAACAGGTATCAAGGTCATTGACCTGATTTGTCCCTATTCCAAGGGCGGTAAGATCGGTCTCTTTGGCGGTGCCGGTGTTGGTAAGACGGTACTGATTATGGAGCTGATTAACAACATTGCAAAGCAACACGGCGGACTTTCCGTCTTTACCGGTGTTGGCGAGCGTACCCGTGAGGGTAACGATTTGTATA
>JAZRCD010000212.1:0-4176 GCA_045635425.1 Ructibacterium sp.
CGAAATGCAAAGTTACTGCATTCCCTGGTACTATTAAAAAAGTTACCGTTGTTGGGACAAAATAATATTCACATTCGATTTCCGTCATTCATTCCGGGATGAATGACGGAAGTATAAAATTCAGGAGGCTGATATAATGAACAAAATCATATCGGGATGCACGGTGGCAACATTACTGTTGGTTGCCGGATGCGGTCCCACTCAAATACCAGAATTAACTATGAAGGCAGAATATCGGCCGACTATGAATGTAAAAGGAGCCTCTCCTGATTCCGTTGCTCCATTACAGTATGTTGCGTTCAAAGAGCAAGGCGATTCTGAAAAAATAGATGTCATGTATTCGTTTGGAGGAAATCTTTTTTTAGGTCAGGAAAAGGTGATGCCTGCCAATCTGAAAAAATCAGGCGCGACGCCATTGCCTCTTCCGGGACAGGCGGCATCAAAAAAAGCAAAACAAATAGAAGTGGAAAGCGATAGCGATGGTTTGGATATCCATGCTACATTTCCCGGTGAATTTGAAAAATATGCCCAGGGTGGTTTTATTGGGTGGAAAATAACCCCGATTCCACCGATGGACTTCAGATATCAATATTCAGAAGAATTGCACAAGTTTATAATTGATGCTCCCAAATATTATCCCTATGCACCTTTATACCAATACTCAAAAGAAGAGTTGGAATCTATAGCAAAAGAATATAAGCCAATTATTCTTGGCAAACAGAGTTCCATCCGATTGGTTCCCAAACAACAAAAACTTTGGTTCGGCGGTGCGGCAACAGTAAAAGTTCCAGAGACCGTAAAAGGTGCGCCTGTTGAATTGGCAATGAAAAATTATACCATTCCTCCGGCATACTTTAAGATTGAAGCCTTCTCTGAATTGCGCAATATCCCCGGAGAGTATGATAAAGTAAGATCCGGCTACGGATTAATAAAATTTCTTTATCCGTGGCGTGTGCAGTGCAAATTTTCCAAAGATCCTTGGGTCGGACGTTGGCTGAATGCAGCAAAAATGGATAATAATGGAAACTTCATAATAAATGTTGCACTCCCTCTGCGTCCTGACAACAAAGGTATTGATTTGCAGCTCAGGGTAGTTTTCAATACTGATTACCCGGAGGATGTCATTGCTTATCCCACAGAAATGCAAGAACATTTGAATCAAAAAATAACCTGGACAGGGGCGGAAAAAATGAAAATGTCAGGTCAGGAAGTTTCTTATAATTGGAATTGTGCCGAAGTAAAAAATGTCAGCGGTAATCACTGCAGAAATGTGACATTCAAATTAGAGGGTATTGAAAAACAATTCAATATTGCCATTGTTGTTTCAGATGCTAACAGCAAGGTGGTAAAATGAAAAAAATTTTAGTTCTTTGTATTTTATTTTTATGTTCTTCTTGGCCGATTTTCGCTGCAGACAGTGACTATGTTTGTGTACATCACGAAAACATTGATTTAAACCTCACACGGGAATTAGAAAAGTATCTGGATCTACATTTTACAAAAGACTTTGGACATTTGCCGGTTGCAATAGTTGATGCAACACACATAGGTTTCAAAGATTCTAATGTATATGCTTTCTACAACCCTAAAGACAATTATATTTATTTCAGGGATAAAGATATTGTAAATAAGTTAAATGACAAATATACGTTAAATTCTGCTATTCATGAATTAACGCATTTTTATCAAAACAATTATGGCAATAAACTTCCGGCAGGAGGAACACCTAATGCAATTGCGCTATTAATGATGAAGTCGTATGACTCAGAAATAAAAAATTTTGAGATTCGTTCAATATCCAAATGGGAGGAAGTTTTCAAAACAACTTGTAACAATATTAATAAATTTCGTAAATCCGATATTGTTGAAGGTGCAAAAGTTTGGTTAAATAAGTTTTCATCGTTAGATGAAGCCTGGAATGATTTTTTAAGGGGATGTATTGCAGAAGGATGTGCTTGTACAATGGCTGTCAAGAATTCTTCTACCTGGGAAACTGGAGAAGGTTTTACAACATTGGATTTGCATTATATTTATGTATTTATCCCAGTTTTTATAACTTATATGAAGGAAAAAGGTTTTGAAGGAAACTGGGAAAATTACTTTGCACAATTCAGCAATATTAGTATAACATTTCCGAAATGGTGGATGCTGATATCATGGAATCCAGATAAAATAACTAAAACAAACATGGCTAAGTTTACCAAGGACTTACTTTCTTCGTTGGCAAATATAACAAATAAACAAATCTTAGAAGGCATAGAAAAGGAAATAGAAAAGGAAAAGTAAAAAATGAAAACTGTTCTGTTTGTAGCACTGATTGTTATTGCCGCCATTTTGTCTGGTTGTGCAGCTCCTCAAGACTATAAAGTCGACACTGTAACTGTCAGTCCGTAATTTATTCTGGTTGTTGGTACAGCTTTATGCTGTAAGTCGTAAATAAGGCAAGGTCATCAACCATCCATGGAGGTTTATTATGATGACTCCGGTAATCAAAATCAAAGATGTGAAGGCTCAAGCACAATCCTGCTGTGATTGCTTTGGCGGCGGTTGCCGTTGCAAAGACTGAGCAATTCACGAATCCCCCAACAGCCAGTTGGGGGATATCTGATTCCTTGATGTTTATAAGGAATAAAAATTAATGGTGCGGTAATTACTGCCGCATAGGGAAAGAAATCTTGTCAATAAGGAGGTTTGTTATGATGACTCCGGTAATCAAAATCAGAGATGCAAAAGTCCAAGCACAGTCCTGTTGCGATGTTTTTGGCGGTGGCGGCTGTCGTTGCAAAGACTGATTTATTATATCGTTCCGAGTTTGGTTGAAATCTGCTCGGAATGATTTTTCGGGTAAAATCTATGTCAAACTGTGAGTTTTGTAAACATAATATTTTTACGCTTCCATGCAAAAGTAGCATTGCTGTGAAAAAAGGTTTCTCTTTGCTCGCTTATGCTCCTTTGACAGGGAAAGTCTTTTTATGCTCACAAAGTGCTTTGAAAAGAATTGAACAGAAAATTATTACTTCTGAACGGCAGAAATTGCTGGAAAAATTTTATCCTGACGGCATTTGCAATAATATACCGTCTTTGCCTAAACATCCTGATGATTACAGTCGTTTGACAATCATCCCATCACACGCCTGCAATTTTTCCTGCTCCTACTGTTATGCCGCCCAAGGGCGTTCTCCGTTGCGGATATCTCGCTTGCATTTGAAATACGGACTGGAGTATTTTCTTCGTCCAAACCGCACAAACAAACATTTGAAAATCATGATTACCGGCGGAGGAGAACCTTTAACCGCCTGGGAAGAAATAAAATATCTTTTGCAATATGCCAATGAATTAGCTGTAAGAAATCAATACAATATTTATTGTACACTGATGACCAATGGCGGATTGCTCGATGAGAACAAGATACTGTTCTTAAAACAGCATAATGTCCACATCTGCGTCTCTTTTGATATTACAGAGTTTGCTCAAAATCATTCCAGGCAAAATTACAAGCAGGTTTGCGAGGCTATTGCCCTTTCTACTGCGATGGGAGCATCTGTTTCGTGCAGCGCAACTGTAACGCCTGATACCATTGAGGAAATACCGCAAATGATTTCTGTAATGCAGACAAAATTTCCTCTGATCAGAAATGTTTCCATTGAACCGGTCACTGCCAATGACGGATTCGTTTCTGCAGAAAAAGCAAAAGCATTCTATGATCGTTTCCAATACTTGTTTTTGCAGTATTGTGAACCATGTGAAATACCGCAAATATCTTGCACAATACTTGATTTTATGCAACGCCAGACATCGCGATGCTGTCCGGGAAAACTTTGTCTTACCCCGCAAGGAACATTTTCAATTTGTCATTGCGTCAGTTCTCCGCAGGAAACAAGATATGCTGATTCCATTTATGGTTTTATTTCTGATGATGGCAAGTGTATTTTTGATATTCAAAAATATACAACTTTGATGTTGCAAGGAACTAATACAGAGCCCCAATGTCAGAATTGTTTTGCAAAATATAATTGCGCGGGAATGTGTCTGACAAGGCAGGATTGCTATTCTCCGGAAATACAAAAAGTATACTGCGATTTTGTGCGGAATTTCATGCAGCAAAAACTGGAAAATTATTGTTTGGAGAATCTTGAGTTATGCTTGAATTAAAAGAAAATTTAGCAGATAAAAATA
>JAZRCD010000213.1:0-2251 GCA_045635425.1 Ructibacterium sp.
ATGGAACCGGGACCGATACCAACCTTAACCGCATCGGCACCTGCCTTGATCAGGAACTCTGCCGCCTCGGCGGTGGCAATGTTACCTGCGATAACCTGCAGGTCGGGGAATTCTTTCTTAATCTTTACCAGACAATCTGCGATGTTCTGGGAGTGACCATGGGCGGAGTCCAATACCACCACGTCAACCTTAGCCTCAACCAGTTTTCTCGCTCTGTCCAGTACATCGGCGGTTACACCCAGTGCCGCACCGGCAAGCAATCTGCCGTTCTCGTCTCTTGCGGAGTTGGGGTACTGGATTGCCTTTTCAATGTCTTTAATGGTAATCAAACCCTTGAGATGATAGTTCTCATCTACAATGGGGAGTTTTTCGATTTTATTCTGACGGAGAATCTCCTTGGCATCTGCCAAAGTCGTTCCCACAGGAGCGGTTACCAGATTGTCCTTGGTCATGCACTCCTTAATCTGCTTTTGGTAGTTGGTCTCAAACTTCAGGTCACGGTTGGTGAGGATACCCACCAGTTTTCCGTCCTCAGTGATGGGAACACCTGAAATCTTGAACCGACTCATCAGTTCCTCTGCATCGTTTAAGGTGTGGTCCGGAGACAGGGAGAAGGGATCCATAATAACGCCGTTCTCACTTCTTTTAACCTTATCAACCTCGGCCGCCTGTGCCTCGATGCTCATGTTCTTATGGATGATACCGATACCACCCTCTCTGGCAATGGCAATTGCCATGTTTGCCTCGGTAACCGTATCCATGGCCGAACTCATCATGGGAATATTCAGTTTGATTTTCTTGGTAAGTTGGGTAGACAGATCGGCGTCTTTGGGCAGAAAATCGGATTTCTGAGGAACCAGAAGTACGTCGTCAAAGGTAAGACCCTCTTTTTGAAATTTGTCAATAAACAAATGACACACATCCTTTCACAGATTTTATAAAAACCGCTGCTCATTGATGGTTAGAGCAGCGATTCTATGATACTTGTTTCAACTTGTCCTTATTGTAACACGGATAACATCTTCCGTCAAGACATCATTTTTGCCAAAAATAACAAGGGGAAATTGTCGATTGTAGGGGATGATTGACGGATAATTTGTTGATATATTTAGTGCGCAGAAATTTGGATGAGATTTGTTCGATAGGAGATGAGGGATGGCAGGCGCGTACTCCTTGTACGTAACTGTCATTCCTCGTCGACGATTCGGACAAAGGTCGCCAAATTTCAAGCACAACTGTCAAACTAATCCTGAATGCTAAAAAGCAACTCCCCATAACTCGGGAAGGGCCACACATCCTTGGGGGTATAGATTTCCATCTCGTCGGAGATTTGGCGGATTTGGTTCATAAGGGTAAGAACCTTGTCGCAATAGAAGGTGGCTTGTTCCAGTTTGTCCTCGATGGCTTTGGCGGTATGTACCACTTCTTCCAGTTCCTCGGTCAGTTCATAGACCGCGGATACACCCTTGGAAAGCCGTTCGATGAGCGCCTTTTCCACCGTGCAGGATGCAGAAGGAACTGCCTTGATTTTTGCCACCATGGTTCCGCTCAAAGCGCCGATATAACTATCTACTGCCGGAATAACACTCCGACGAATCATCTCAAGGAGAGTAAGCGCCTCGATGTTGATAACCTTGCTGTAGTTTTCCAGATTGATTTCGTAACGGGAATGAGACTCCTCACGGGTGAGAATGTGATGTTTTTCCAGCAGAGCCACATTCTTCTCCTCGCTGAGTGCCACCAATGCCTCGGGGGTTCTTCTCCGATTGGAAAGGCCTCTCTTTTCTGCCTCAATCACCCATTCTTCCGCATAGTTGTTGCCGTTAAAGATGATACGGAAATGCTTCTTCAGAACCTCTTGGAGCAGGGCATAAACCGCCTGATCCAGAGGGGTGTCACCCTTGGCTTCCAGTACATCGGCAAAACCGCTTAATACTTCGGCAACTGCGGTGTTCAAGATAAAGTTGGGGCCGGACACCGAAAGACTGGAGCCGGGCATACGGAACTCGAACTTGTTACCGGTAAAGGCAAAGGGAGAGGTACGGTTTCGGTCGGTGGTGTCCTTGGTGAAGTTGGGCAGGGCATCCACGCCACCGGTTTCCATAATCTCACGCTTACGATTCTTATAGTCACTACCGCCACGGATGGACTCTAATACCTCGGTGAGTTCATCTCCCAAGAAGATGGAGATGATGGCAGGGGGTGCTGCCGCCGCACCCAAACGATGGTCGTTACCTGCGGTGGCAACGGT
>JAZRCD010000214.1:0-4318 GCA_045635425.1 Ructibacterium sp.
GGACCCTTTATGTCTGACGAAACAAAGGTAACAACACAATACGGTGCGGAACAAATCCAGGTTTTGGAAGGCCTGGAAGCCGTTCGGAAGCGTCCCGGTATGTACATCGGTTCTACCACTACCCGTGGTCTTCACCATCTGGTATACGAGATTGTGGACAACTCCATCGACGAGGCGTTGGCAGGCTACTGTACCGAAATCGAAGTAGTGATTGAGGAGGACAACTCCATCACCGTTACCGATAACGGCCGTGGTATCCCCACCGGTATCCATCCCAAGGAAGGAATCCCTGCGGTGGAACTGGTATTTACCAAACTCCATGCCGGCGGTAAGTTGGGCGGTGGCGGATATAAGGTTTCCGGTGGTCTTCACGGTGTAGGTGCGTCGGTTGTTAATGCCCTTTCCACCTTTTTGGAGGTAGAAATCTGTGACGGAACCAATGTTCACTATCAGCGGTACGAACGTGGTCACAGAATGGAACCCTTGAAGATTATCGGCACCACCGACAAGACAGGAACCAAGGTTCATTTCAAGCCGGACGGAGAGATTTTTGAGGACTTGATTTATAACTTCGAAACCCTCCTTCTTCGTTTGAGAGAGCAGGCATTCCTGAACGCAGGTATTAAGATTGTCTTAAAGGATGCCAGACCCGATGCTCCTGAGGCTAACCGCGAGGTTTCTCTCCAGTACAACGGCGGTATCCGTGAATTCGTAGAATACGAGAACCGCAACAAGGAAGCCATCCATCCCGATGTTATCTATGTGAATGCAGTACGGGAGACCTGCGAGGCAGAGGTTGCCATGCAGTATAACGATGGTTACAGCGAAAATATCATCAGTTTTGCCAACAACATCAACACCACCGAGGGTGGTACCCACGAAACAGGTTACAAAGCGGCGCTGACCAAGGTTATCAACGACTATGCCAAGAAGTATGGCTTCTTGAAGGACAATGACGATAACTTAAAGGGTGAGGACGTTCGTGAGGGCTTGACCTGTATCATCTCGGTTAAGGTTACCGAGGCACAGTTCGAAGGCCAGACCAAAACCAAACTGGGCAACGGCGAAATCCGTTCCATGGTTGAAAAGATGGTCAACGAAAAACTGGGTGAATTCTTCGAGGAGAACCCCTCCATTGCCAAGATTGTGGTAGATAAGGCCCTGACCGCATCCCGTGCAAGAGAGGCGGCAAAACGTGCCAGAGAGAACACCAGAAGAAAGAGCGCTTTAGAGAGCAGTACCCTGCCGGGTAAACTGGCGGACTGTTCCGACAGAGACAATACCTATACCGAAATCTACATCGTCGAGGGTGATTCTGCAGGCGGCTCCGCAAAGCAGGGCAGAGATCGTCGGTTCCAGGCGATTCTTCCCCTTTGGGGTAAGATGCTCAACGTAGAAAAAACCCGTATCGATAAGGTTTACGGCAACGACAAACTGATGCCGGTTATTACCGCTTTGGGTGCCGGAATCGGTGACGATTTTGATGTTTCCAAGATTCGCTACGGCAAAGTTGTTATCATGGCCGATGCGGACGTGGACGGTGCTCATATCAGAACCCTGATGCTCACCTTCTTCTTCCGGTATATGCGCCCCTTGATCGAGGAAGGCCACGTGTACATTGCACAACCGCCTCTTTATAAGATCAGCCGTGGCAAGTTCGAGAAGTATGCCTATTCCGATGAGGAACTCCAGACCGTATTAAGCGAGATGGAAGATGGCAAGCAACCCAACATCCAGCGGTATAAGGGTCTTGGTGAGATGAACCCTGAGCAGCTGTGGGACACCACCATGAACCCCGAAACCCGCATTATGCTTCAGGTTACGCTGGAAGATGCCCGTATGGCAGACGAAACCTTCACCATCCTGATGGGTGATAAGGTAGAACCCAGACGTAAGTTTATCGAGGACTACTCCTCTACCGTAATCAATCTGGATATTTAATGGTGTGATAAATGAAAAAAGGGAGGTTATCCCATGATTTTAATTGAAAAAACAAAAGTAATGAATTTCGAAGGCGCCATCCGTGGTGCTCGAAACCCCATGAACAGCTGGGACAGAATGGACAGCAGTTATGACGAAAAGGGCAACTATGTCTTAGGCCCCAACGACCTGAATCTGGCAAAAAAGCTCTGTAAGGCAGGATCCGACCATCGGAAGTTCATCCGTCAGATCATGGTATCGGTGGACATTACCGCGCCTATGTACTGGTGGAAAGAGTTCGACACCTACAAGGTGGCAACGGTGGCAAACTCCACCAGTACCATGCATAAACTTTGCAGTAAACCCTTTGAACTCACCGACTTCAGTCATGACCAGTTGAGCATCGATGCCATGGCGGCGCTCTCCTCCTTCATTGCGTTCATGGAGGGAAAACGCCTTTCCTACATCGAGACCAAGGACAAGGCGGATTGGTATGACCTGATCCAGCTTCTGCCCTCCAGTTACAACCAAAAACGGACGGTTACCATGAACTATGAGAACCTTTTGAACATGTATTATGCCCGTCGGAATCACAAACTCAATGAGTGGCATACCTATTGTGATTGGATTCTGTCTCTGCCCTATACGAAGGAACTCTTCCTTCAGGATGAAAATTCTCTTGACAAATAGGGAAAAATGTATTATAGTAAGGAAAGAAATTTGAATCAAATGATGTGAGGTGAATCAGAATGGCTTACACAATTAACGACGATTGCATCAGCTGCGGCGTATGCGCTGGCGAGTGTCCCGTATCCTGTATCGCAGAAGGCGATGGCAAGTATGTGATCAACGCTGACGAGTGCATTGACTGCGGTAACTGCGCTAACGTATGTCCTGTAGATGCTCCTCAGGCATAACCAAACAAAACAAAAGGGGTGTATCCGATGGATACGCCCTTTTTTATTGATATAGGAGGTTTGTATGAACGAAGCCTTATTCATCGATGGCGTTTCCGCTCTGGGCGGAACCCTGACCGAAACCCAACTTTCTCAGTTTGCAACCTATTCCGAACTACTAAAGGAATGGAACCAAAAAATGAACCTGACCGCCATCACCGACGATGACGGTATTTCGGTGAAGCATTTTCTGGACAGTATTCTCCCCCTTTATCATCTGGATATTCCAAAGGAAATCAAGGTGGCGGACATCGGCACCGGAGCAGGATTCCCCGGAATCCCCCTGAAGATTCTCTGTCCCGATTGGGAACTGACCTTGGTGGACTCTTTGAACAAGCGGATTACCTTTCTGGAAACGGTGGTGAAGGAACTGGGCCTTGAGAAGGTAACCTGTATCCACGGCAGAGCCGAGGATTTAGGCAAGGATAACAAGTATCGGGAGAAGTTCGATCTGGTGGCGTCCCGTGCCGTGGCAAACCTGCGTGTGCTGGGCGAGTATTGTCTGCCCTTTGTCAAGACAGGGGGACAGTTCATCGCCTTAAAAGCCGATGGAGTAGACGAAGAATTGGCAGATGCCAAGCCCATGCTCGGCTCTTTGGGTGGCGGCAAAGTTCAAGTGGTATCCGCCCCCCTCCCCGAAAGCGACATGGTGCGGAAGTTGGTAGTTATCCCGAAGGATAAACCGACACCACCGCAATTCCCAAGAAGGGCAAATAAGATAAAATAGATTTTGGAAAATGATCCATCAATGGCGTAGGGGAGGGGCTTGCTCCTCCCGTGTAAATCTTTTTCGTTACACTATCCGTCAATCGTTGTAGGGGAGGGGCTTGCTCCTCCCGTGTAAATCTTTTTCGTTACACTATCCGTCAAGCATTGTAGGGGAGGGGCTTGCTCCTCCCGTTACAAATCTAACAGATTCTAAAAATTAGTTGAGGTAAAACCCCATGGAACTACCAAAACGCAAACCAACCCGATTAAAGGAATACGATTATTCCACATCGGGTGCCTATTTTGTTACCATATGTGTAAAAAACCATAAGCAACTATTATCCCAAATCCATGTAGGGGAGGGGTTTGCTCCTCCCGTTACAAATCTAACAGAATACGGAAAGGTTGCGAAGGAACAAATCGAGAACCTCGAAAATAGATATTCAAGTATCAAAATTGATAACTATGTAATTATGCTGCAATTAGTATGGAAATAACAACTTTAAATTGAAGCAGAGATCCGAAAACACTTCACAAGCAAAATCTAAGATTAAATGCAACTGAGTTGTTACAACTACATTAGTCTATGCGCGAGGATAACCGCATCTTGAATTGTATCAGATTTATTCAAACACCAGCCATCCTTCTTCCTTCCCTCATGAACTTGACTTTTGTTTGAATAGGTTCGCAATTATTGAGATATTTCACCTCACGGATCCATTCAAAAAAAAATG
>JAZRCD010000215.1:0-12351 GCA_045635425.1 Ructibacterium sp.
GAAAACATGAGTGTAGCGGTATGATTACAAGGCTGCTTGGCAGACAGTTTCATTCTGCCTTGATAAAGGATGGAACATGCTACGGAGCAATGCTTTATAATGAAAAGGACCGTAACATGGAAGAGGTTTATGCAGATGCAATGGTGGTTGCATCGGGTGGACAGAACGTCTTGTTTGGTAAGACGACCGGTTCCATGCAGTGTGATGGTTATGTTGCCGCAAAACTTTATGAGCAAGGTGCAAAACTAAAAAACCTTGAATTTATTCAATATCACCCAACCACCGTTGAGACGCCTCAAAAAAGAATGTTAATCAGTGAGGCGGCCCGAGGAGAGGGTGGCCGTCTGTTCTACATGGATGGAGATAAAAGAGTTTATTTTATGGAAGAGCAATTTGGTAGCAGTGGTAATCTGATGCCTCGGGATATTGTTTCTAAGTGTATCTATGATGCACCTTCTCAGGTTTATCTTGATATTGCTTTTCTTGGGAAAAAACTAATTGATTCCCGACTTTTTGAAGTATCGGAAGTTTGTAAAAAATATGTTGGACTTGATGTACTCAAAGAAAGTATTCCTGTATATCCGTCTGTTCACTTCTTTATGGGTGGATTGGCCGTTGACAGTAATCATAAGACATCAATAGAGAATCTATATGCCGTAGGCGAGTGCGCTTCGATGTATCATGGTGCCAATCGACTGGGAGGAAATTCGTTGCTATCTGCCATATATAGCGGAAAATGTGCGGCAATGGGAATTAAAGGTATTCCAAAATGTGAAAACTATCCTGATTTTGAAGGACACATTGCAAACGAGAAAAAGGTTATGCAAGAACGCTTAGAATCCAAGAGTCGCTTTTCTGCTGTTTATATCCGTTGTGAAATTGCAAAGATTATGAACGAATGCCTTGGTATTGTTCGTAGTGACGAAAAGTTGAGCAAGGGTATTAGCGATGTGGATTATTATCTTTCCATTAGTGATAAATTGGTGTATGATTCCGATGTCTCTCCGTATATCGGGTATAGTTTGCGCCCCATGTTGATACTTGCTCGTGCAATACTTACAAGCGCGTTGAATCGTAAGGAAACCAGAGGTGCTCACATTCGTGAGGATTATCCTGAATGTAAGGAAGAGTATGCTCTTTGTTCTGTGTGTGAATACCTGGATGGAAAGCACATCGTTTCCTATGTAAAGGAGGATGAGATATGCTGGTAAAAATCAAACGCCAAAATACACCTGAATCTGAACCTTATTGGCAGAACTTTGTATATGACGGCATAGGACATACTACTGTTTCTGCGGTGCTTGATGCCCTTAATTATACGGATGATCTTTTTGATGTAGACGGAAACCCTGCTGCAAAAATTCGTTGGGAGTGCAGTTGTATGCAAGCAGTATGTGGTGGTTGTGCAATGATAATTAACGGCGTTCCTGCTCTTGCTTGCGCTACTTTTATAGACGAAATAAAAGGCGATGAATTGATTCTTGAACCGCTTAGTAAATTCCCTGTGGTTTCGGATCTTATTGTAGACAGAAACGTTATTTATGAGAATCTCAAGGATGCCAAAGCATATCTTGACGAAATTGCTGTAAGTAAGGAGAAGCATCATAAACAACTGTATTCTGTTGCCAAGTGTTTAAAGTGCGGACTTTGTTTGGAAGTTTGTCCAAACTATCATCCGGGTGCGGCATTTTTCGGAGCAGTTCTTGCAAACGAGAGTTATTTGCTTGCAAGTCAATCTCAAGCCAAAAAGCCCGAAATTGTTAAGGAATATAAAAAACATTTTGGCGCAGGTTGTTCAAAGGCGTTATCATGTCAGACAGTTTGTCCGGCAGGAATTGAAACACTTACTTCAATTATCAGAATGAACAGAAGGTAACACAAATAGATTTCAGGTGTTCAATCGAGAAAATACCGGACATGGTATATTCTGGTAAAGCACCAAATTGGCTATAGAAATCATGTTTGGAGAATGAAAATTATGATAGCTATGAAAGAAAAATCAAAGAAAAATATCGCTATTGGAATCTGTATTGCATTACTTGTCATTGTTCTTTGTGTTTTTGTTTATACAGGAAGAAATTACGGCAATCAAGCAATGAATGCAATGTACCTTTCTGCGGAGTTTCAAGGCAAGTATCAAATAGCGGATGGAGAATGGCAACCGTATGTCAAAGGGGAACACATCCCTGCAAATAAAGGAGATGTTACCTTAAAAGGTCATTTTCAATTGTTTGCTCCAACTACAGGTGAGGTTATAGGAAATGCAACAGAAGGTGTAGTCCTTGCATTTTACTTTAATCATATCGGTGGAGAAGTTTCAGAAGGTGGAGAAGAATTCCGTCCATTTGATGCAGAAATTGATATAGCAGGCGAGGATATGTGTGGTGAAATGTATATTGGATACATGTGCAAAGGCGCTGAGGAAATCACCATCAAGCTGAAAAATCCTCATAAATTCGGAAATCCCAATGCGGTTGATGACTTTTTGAATAATTTAAATACTTACGGCGGAACAGATTTTGAAAGAGATATGTTAAATCGAGGATCCGCTCACAGAATTTGGGGTATTGTACTTATACTATTTGCATTTATGATTTTGGGTACTGCAATATTCTCTGTGCTTATTCATCTTAAAGGAAGTTTGAATCTTTGGCTTATCGGACTCTGTGTTTTCTTTGCCGGAATATACTTCGTTTTTAAAGCGCATGGCGTAATATATTTTAGCGAAATCATCAAGTTTAATACAAGAATGCTTGTGGGATCCATGATGCTTTACATGCTTATACTGACTGCGATTATTGCATTTCAACTCCGAGGTAAAGCGAAAAAAGTCGGTGTTATTCTTAGTGGATTGACCTTGCTGTCGGTTTCTGCGTTTATGATGGCGCCGATATTATTCAAAGTTAGATTTTATGATACATTAGCAATCTGGGCTGTGCTGCAAAGTGTGATTTGTCTTGCAATGATTGTTTTGCTTGTTCTTCGGTATATAAAGGGTGATAAAAACAAAAAAATTCTTTGTATCTTCGGTATCCTCCCGATGATTGCTTTTTTAATTGATGTAGTAGGAACAGGACTTGGTTTATGGCAAGGCGGAATCGTTTCGGAAGATGTATTTATTCTCATTTTTGTTGCATCGCTTATTTGGCTCCTGAGATTTGTTCCTCAAAATCTAAATGCTGCTATAAGAGCAAGAGAACTTGAAGCGGAAAAGGTGATTTTAAATGCAAAACTTACCGAAAGTCGCATTGCTACATTGATTAGCCAGATTCAGCCTCATTTTATCTATAATACATTAGGAACAATTGAACAACTTTGTTCAACTGAACCTGAAGCAGCATCAAAGCTTGTTCGCAATTTCAGTCTTTATTTAAGAGGAAACTTCAGTGAATTGGATAATGTAAAGCCTATTAGATTTTCGCAAGAAATGGAGCATGTTAAACACTATACTGATATAGAACAGGTGCGTTTTCCTGACATGACAATACAGTATGACCTTCGCTCTGTTGAGTTTTTGCTCCCGGCGCTGTCCGTTCAACCTCTTGTGGAAAATGCAATTAAGCATGGACTTATGGGGCTTGAAGAAGGTGGCGTTGTTACAATTTCTGCATATGAGACAGATGGGTCATATGTGGTTGAAGTAACAGATGATGGTGTAGGATTTGATATCAGCGCAGGTTATGATGAATCAAAGCATGTCGGTATAAAAAATATTCGCGCTCGAATCGAAGCAATGTCCGGGGGAACCCTTACAATAGAAAGCAAAGTTGGTAGTGGCACAAAAGCAACCATAGAAATTCCAAAGGAGGCGGAAGAAGATGATAGCAATAACAGTTGATGATGAAAGACCCATGCTGAACGCTCTTACTGATATTGTTAAATCTTCGCCTGATATCCATGCGGTACATGATTTTTCTACCTGCAGTGCAGCTCTTGAGTGGCTGGCACAAAATCGCGTAGATATAGCCTTTCTTGATATTAATATGCGAGGTATGGGCGGTCTTGCACTTGCAGAAAAGATTGTTGAGTTTCATCCTGATTGTAAGATTGTTTTTTGTACAGGATACGAAGAATATGCTCTCGATGCTATTCAACTTCGGTGTAGCGGATACCTGATGAAGCCTATCACGCATGAGGCTGTTCAGAAGGAAATTGACTACATTAAGGGAAAAAATACGGATACACTGCTTCTTGATGTTAAGTGTTTTGGAAATTTCGAGGTTTTGAAAGGTGGAGAAGCACTTTCCTTTAAGCGTACAAAGGCAAAAGAGTTATTTGCCATACTGGTTGACAGAAATGGTGCGGGAATGACGGGAAAGCAAATATGCGCAGTTATGTGGCCCGAAAACACAGATGATGGTAAAAATATGGATTATTTACGGCATCTTGTGGGTGATCTGAAAAAAGCGCTTGCAAAGGTTGGAGCTGAGAAAGTGTTTTGTCAGGAAGGATATCATTACAGAGTCGATATTACAAGAATCAACTGTGATTACCATAATTTTTTAAAGACGGGAACACCACAGTTTCTTGGCGAATATATGACGCAATATTCCTGGGCAGAAGACACGCTTTCTCGTCTTTCTGAAGGAGATTATTAATTTGAATTACGGTCGGGAAATTCGGCCGTAATTTTTTGTTTTTTTCGTAATTTGTCATGGGTTTGTCATGCCTGTTTTGTTATTCTATCTATAGCAAATTTTCTGAAAGGAGAATTTTTATGACCATCAACGTAGAAAGAGATTATGAACTTGTAACATTAGAAATTACAGGCAGACTCGATAGTACAACTGCACCGAATTTAGAGGCGGTCATTAATGAGTTTTCAGATGATACAAAAGAACTTGTATTTAATATGGCAGAACTTGAATATATCTCCTCGGCTGGAATCAGAGTTTTGCTTGGTGCATTTAAGAAAATGACTTTAAATCAAGGAATTATGCGAATCGAAAAAGCGAACGATATTGTTCGTGAGGTTTTTGAAATGACCGGTCTTTTTGAGATGCTTGAATAACTCCGATAAGTGTTGTATGTGGATTTGCAAGATGCAATTCCAAAACAGATTTATTAACAGAGCAGATGATCTGTGCGTGAAAACAAGAGACAAAACAAAGAGGTGGAACAGAGCATGGGAAACAAGAAAAGAAAGTTTGCTGATGATGGCTGGGCATTATGGATCGATGGTGATGACAGAAGTACCATTTATCTTAATGAGTGGATCAATCCCAAAGGCAAAAATTATGTCGATATTAGTGTGCGTATATATGGCGCAAAGAATGCCAGAACTGTAAATTTTTTTATTCCCTTTATTGTTGAACGAGAAGAATTCACCGACTTATCGTACATGTTAGTCGGACCTGCTCTTAGAGCATTGTTTAATACCAATGGTAAAGTTGACTCTGAAAAAACGAAACATACCTCCGAAATACATTATGATAACAGAACAGTTAGTCTTGTTCATCTTGCAGACGAGTTTACTCAAATAGAAAATGTTTCCTACGGAACGGTTTATACCATAGATTTTAATTTCATCAAGGATTGCATAACTGCAGACGAAGCATATTTGATATTTAGAATACCACATAAAACATTGGATAAGATTTTTTCCCCTACAATAGATGTGAATGGTATATTTAACAAAATCAATTCACTGATTCAAAGCCCTATTCTTTCGGAAAAATACGGCTATTCCATACGGATTAACGAAGCCAGACTTCTTCCGCCGGAAATTAATGAAATCAATGTTCTGCATGAGCAACGAATCAGAAAATCATTGGTAACCATTTCCCTTGGTGAAGAATACGAGATAAACGAGTCTGCTTGCTATAAGATCAGGCGTTTGGAGGAAGAGTTGAATCGCAATTATGCACCGGAGGATTATGATTGTTCTGACACAATTACTTATCAGTGGGTAGAGGAACGGGATAATAACATGAAGGCACATTATAATTTCTACTTTACCATGGAGCATAACAGTATAAGCAAATTAAGTATGGTATTGTATTTGCTTATTGTTGCCGGATGTAGTGCATTGGGCAGTGCAATATACGATTTGTTTAAATTTTTATTCGGATTACGATAAGGAGGGAATATCTTGGATTTAAAAAGCAGACTAATTTTAGAAGATTACAGAAAGCAACGAGATGACTTTGTTAAATTAGGTGATACAGTACATGTAATGCTTAAAAACATCGTGGAGGATTTAGGGCTTGCAGTCCTTGCTGTTGAGCATCGTGTCAAAGAAGAAAGAAGTCTTGCCGGTAAACTGGAAAGAAAAGGGGATAGCTATAATACTCTTGAGGATATAACCGATATTCTCGGATGCCGTGTGATATGTTTTCTTTCCGATGAGATTGATAAAATTGGAAAGAAAGTTGAAGAAAACTTTGTCATTGACCGAGAAAATTCATCAGATAAAAGAGCGCTTATCCAAGAAGATGCATTTGGATATTTGTCGCTTCACTATATCTGTTCACTCCCGAAAGGCGATAAGTGGCCTGATGAAATATGTGGTAAGAAGTTTGAAATTCAGATAAGAACCATCTTACAACACGCATGGTCGGCAATTCATCACGATATTGGATACAAGAGTGATTTTGGTGTTCCTCGGGATATCAGAAGACAATTTGCTCGCTTAGCAGGTCTTTTAGAACTTGCCGATGATGAGTTTGTTCGCGCTCGTGATAATATGGTTGGGTACACCGAAGATATTAGAAAGCGCATTATAACAGATGATGCAGATGATGTATCAATTAATATGATTTCTTTGAATGAATATGTGTTGCATAATCAGAAAATGCAAAGCATTATTCAAGAAATTGCGGATATCTCCGGTGCGGAAATCAGCAAAATTGATCCGGAAAGTTACATACCGCAACTTGCGTTTTTGGGCATAACGAAACTTGGTGACATTGAAGTAATGATAAAAGAAAATTATAATTTGGCAATGGCATTGGCAAAAAAAGCCTTGTCTGCGGCAGATCTTGATATTGTTTCATCAAGTGTTGCACTTCGCTTCTTGTGTCGTGCAGAACTGTTAAACAAAAACTACGATTTTGATAAGATGGTAGCGTTTTTAAAAATTTCTTTGGGAACCAAGGAAAAAGCGGAACGACAAGCCAAACATCTGCTCAGGCAGAAGGAGGAGTGCTGATGGATGATTGCGGTAAAGTACAGCTTGCCCTGGAGTTTGCGAAGAAAAAACATATGGGGCAAATTCGCATCGGGGGTGAAGACTATATCACACATCCGATGGCTGTCTGCAAAATTGTAAAAGATCAGGGGTTTGATGAAAACTATCAAATAGCGGCACTTTTCCATGATTTGTTAGAGGATACTGATGCAACGGATGAAGATATTCTGAAATTCGGAAACGAAGAAGTTCTTGACGCAGTAAAACTTTTAACCAAGGAAAAAGGATATGTGATGTCTGAATATATCGCTGCCATTAAGGAAAACCCTATCGCTTTTGCGGTAAAAGCGGCAGATAGATTGCATAACTTACAGTGTGCAATTATCACAGACGAAGAATTTAAGCGGAAATATATTCTTGAAACCGTTGATTGGTACATGGATTTTTCGTCAGAAATCAAAGTGGCTGTAAAAAGGTTGGCTGAGTGCCTCAAAACTCCTATGGCGGAGTTGTCATTCCTATATGAGCCAATAGAATCATGGAAACAATAAAAAATTTATATAACAATTTAAAGGAGGATTTTGCTTATGTTAAAATCAAAAGATTTAAGAGCGAAAGCTTGGGAGTCGTTAAAAGGTAAGTATTGGTTGGCTTTTGTTGTTCTTCTGGTTTTGGGATTATTGGAATCAATCGGCTTAAGTCTGTTGTCATTTTCTCAAAATTTAATGGATGTAGTTAATATGGTTGATCCCTCTGAGTTAGATGCCACCATGGAAGTTGGCGCAATTGTAATTGTGGTTTTAGCGTCCGTATGCACTATTGTTGGAGCTTTGGTTAGCATTTTCGTCGGTAGCGCAACTACAGTAGGTCTCTGTAATTATTTTATTAAGAATACATATTCAAAGCCTTCTTTTAAAGATGCATTTTCAGGTTTCAAAGTTAAGTACGGAAGAAACATCGGTACACTTTTGCTTGTTGGTATCAAAACTGTTTTGTGGACCTTCCTGTTCATTGTTCCCGGAATTATCAAATCTTCTGAATATTTAATTATTCCTTATATTCTCGCTGATGATCCTGAAATTTCATCAAAGGATGCATTTAAAAAGGCAAAGCAGATGATGATGGGAAATAAATGGAGATTGTTTAAACTTGACATCTCATTTATTGGATGGTATATTCTTTGTGTTCTGACACTTGGTATCGGAACATTCTTCCTGCTGCCTTATTCGAATGCAGCAATTGCAGAATTTTATGTAGAATTAAAAAATAATAACAACTAAAAGGAGATTAATGTTATGACAATTGAAAAGAAAATGAACCAGGACACAGTAACTCTTATTGTATCAGGAAGACTTGATACTCAAACAGCTCCTGAACTCGAAAAAGAACTTGACGCTGTTCTTTCCGGAGTTAAAGAGTTAACTTTTGACATGACAAACCTTGAATATGTTTCATCTGCGGGTCTTAGAGTGATTTTAAAAGCTCAAAAAGCAATGAATGCACAGGGTTCCATGAAACTCGTAGGAGTAAATGACAGCATTATGGAAGTGTTCGATATAACCGGATTTTTGGATATTTTGACCATCGAATAGAAAGTAGGGTAATATGAAAAAGATTTTAAGTATTATTTTACTTGTTGTTTTATGTTTATCCATGATCGCATGCAGTACAGATAACTATACACAACTTGGTACTTCTGAATTTTCAATTATTTTACCTGATGGTTATGTTGATACAGAAGATGACTTTGATGAAGACCAGGTAGCATACTATTTTAAGGATGATCAAAGTGTTGATTTTGATGTATATCAATGGGAAAAAGACGGCAAATACACCCTAAAAGAAGAGGCGGAATATTATGCTTCGGAGTATAAGACCGTCCCTGATGAAGTTGAAATCAACGGCATAAAGGCTATGAAGTACACTTCAAACGAAACGTTTGACAAAAAAGATTATACAGTTGTAAACTACATGTTTGAAGACGAAAAAAGTATTGTAGAACTCTGTTTCTGGACCGTTGATACAGAAGAAGAGTATAAGGTTGTTGATGAAATACTCAATACTCTTAAAAAGAATTAATTCATTTTTTGCGGAGGAGATGAAAATATGGCATCACAGTTAATTATGTCTGCATCATATAATGCGCTTTTGGCCATTCTTCTCTATATGCTTGACAAAAAAACAACGTTTTCTAAAATGCCGTATAAGCTCAAGCAGGTTATCATTGGTATACTTTTCGGTCTTATGGCAATCTTTGCCACAACCGCTCTTGGTGGTTTTGATATAGGTGATGGAACTATCATGAATGTCAGAGATGCCGCACCTCTTTGTGCAGGTCTTATCTTTGGCGCGCCTGCAGGAATTATCGCAGGATTGATGGGTGGCATATATCGCTATGTGGCGGTATATTTTGGATTGGCCGGAACTTATACACAAATCGCTTGTTCTGTGTCAACAATTCTTGCAGGATTCGTTGCCGCGATCCTCAGGCGCTTTATGTTTGACAATAAGAAACCAACATGGCTTTATGGTTTGGGGATTGGTATGGTCACAGAGGTTCTTCATATGCTGATGATCTTCTTTACCAATATGAATGACGCGGTCAATGCATTTGAGTTTGTAAAAATATGCACGCTGCCTATGGTGATTGGTAATGGATTAGCAGTGGGAATTGCTGTTTTGATTGTATCCCTACTCAGTAGAGAAAGTTTTAGCTTCAAAAAAGAACAAAAGCAAATTTCTCAAACATTCCAAAGTTGGTTGCTTATATGTATTGTGATTGCTTTTGCTGCTACGAGTTCTTTTGCATCCATATTGCAAACAGGTATGAGTACTGTACGAACCAACAAGACAATTGAAGCAAGCCTTTCGGATGTTTATCAGGATATCTTAGATCAATCAAATGAGAATCTTCTCAATAAGACTGAAGTTATCAATGAAGAATATTCAAATGGGGCATCTCTTTCGTCACTTGCAGAAAAATATAATGTGATCGAAGTCAATATCATAGATGAAACCGGCTTTATTGTAGATTCCAATAATGACAAGTATATCGGTTATGATATGACCAGCGGAGAGCAGTCAAATGAATTTATTACTGCAATCCTGAAAAACAATGAGCCAAAGTATATTCAAGACTACAGACCAACCGCATACGATGATGTTACCTATAGAAAATATGGAGCAATTGCTCTTCTGGATGGTGGATTTATTCAGGTTGGATATGATAGCGAACAGTTTCGCACAGACATTGATAAGTATGTAAAAACCGTGTCTAAAAACAGACATGTAGGTGATTCCGGTTTTGTTGCGATTTGCGACGATAGTTTTAATTTGGTAACACACGAAAGTGACTTCGAAGGTGAGGAACTTCAGAAAATAGGTATTACCTTTGACAAAAATGTCATTTCCGAGGGCGAAATTTTCGAGGCTACGGTTTATAACAAGGAATATCTTTGTGCTTATCGTTTTGTTGAAGGTTATTACATTATAGGCGCTATGCCGAAACTTGAAGCCATGTTTATGAAAGAGGTTTCGGTATACGTGAACACATTTATGGAAATTCTCATATTTGCTGTTCTTTTTGTATTGATTTATTTTCTGATAAAAAAGATTATAATTGATAACTTAAGGAAAATAAACCAAGGTCTTGCGGAGATAACAAACGGAAATTTGAACGTGACAGTCGATGTGCGCTCTAACGAAGAATTCGCGTCTCTTTCTGATGATATCAATCAAACAGTCAGTACATTAAAGAGATATATTAAAGAGGCAGCGGCAAGAATTGATAAAGAACTTGAGTTTGCAAAGCAGATTCAGTATTCCTCACTGCCGACAGCGTTTCCTAAAAGCAATTCGTTCCGGCTTTATGCCGAGATGATAACAGCAAAGGAAGTAGGTGGGGACTTTTACGATTTTTATATGCTGAATGATTCGACCATTGCATTTCTTGTTGCGGATGTGTCCGGCAAAGGTATTCCTGCAGCCATGTTTATGATGAGAGCAAAAACCGTCATTAGAGATTTGGCGGAGCGTGGACTTGATCCTGATGAAATATTTACCATTGCAAATGATAAACTTTGTGAGAATAATGATGCAGGAATGTTTGTAACAGCATGGCTTGGTATTTTAGATACCAAAACAGGACTCATGAAATTTGCAAATGCAGGACATAACCCGCCACTTTTCAAAAGAAACGGCGAGCAGTTTGAGTACATGAAAACACGTAGTGGTATGCTTCTTGCAGGCATGGAGGGTATAAAATATCGCAAAAACGAACTACAACTCATGCCGGGAGACAAACTTTATCTATATACAGATGGCGTAACCGAAGCAACTGATAATAATACGGAACTTTATGGAGAACAGAGGTTGCTTGATTTTGTGAATTCTCTCGCAGTTATAGAGCCTGAGAGCCTTTGTAAATCTATCAAAGAGGATGTTGATAAATTTGTCGGAACAGCGCCTCAGTTTGATGACATTACGATGCTTGCAATGAATTTTGATGCAATATTGGATGCTGAATGTATTTCTCTTGTGCCGGATGAGAATTCGCGTAAAACGGTTGGCTTTTTTGCGGATGCGCTTTCTGCAAAACTTGAAATTGTACCAAAGATTGCAAACAAGATAAATATTGTCTTTGACGAGATTTATGCAAACATCGTAAATTACAGCAAGGCAACCTGTGCAACAATTTCTTACAAGATTGAAAATGGAAAACTTTGTCTTTCATTCATAGATAACGGTATTGCATACAACCCACTGGAGGCATCTGAACCTGACACAACTCTTTCTGCAGAAGAGAGAGAAATTGGGGGCCTTGGAATATTTATGGTTAAGAAAATGACAGAAAGTATGGAATATGAATTCAAGGATGGCAAAAATATACTTACACTTGTTATCGCACTAAGTTAGGAGGAGATTTAATTGAAATCAAATATTTGTAAATTAAACAAAGATTTAGCATGCCTTGAGGCTGTACTCGCTGAGGTAGAAAAAGTTACTTCATACAATGATCTTGAAACGAAAAAGGCATTAAGAGTTCGCCTTTTAGCAGAGGAACTTTGCGGAATGCTTCCCGGTCTTGTAGAAAACTTTAGCGGTGAATTTTGGGCAGAGAACGAAGATGAAAATTATGAACTGCATGTTGAACTCAAAGCAGAGGATATGAATCTTGATTTGAGAGATGAACTTATTTCTGTTTCTAAATCCGGTAAAAACGC
>JAZRCD010000216.1:0-4295 GCA_045635425.1 Ructibacterium sp.
CGAAACCAAATCCACCGCGGCGATTCTCTCTGTTTTCTGTTCCATCAGGTCCCGTCTGCGGAGGTTCGGCAGATTCCATCTGCAAGGTGGTCGCCTTTTCAAACTCTTCCACGGTATAAAATGCAGAGGGATCCTTTTCTACATAGGGCTTGATGATAGCCTTCAGTTCTTCCACACGACCTTCCAGTTGTTCCAGCCAAGTCATCATTTCTTGGATGTAACCATAATACCGTTCCTTATATTCGTCCACTGCCAACAGTTTACTGATCAAAGGAGATTGCTCCATGGAGCCGGATGCCAAAGGCGTATCAATCCCCACGTTGGTGTTGCTCTCTCTGCCACCGAAGGACATGTTCATATCCCAGGGAACCACCGAAAAGACACCGTCTGCATTTCCATACAGATAATAATTATGCTTCATACTGTTGTTATAACTGTCATAATTGCAAAGAACTGTATTGGCAGCAATGTAAAGCAACGCGCTGTCAACATCCAGAAAACTTTCCAGATTTCCCTTTTCACCATCGGGAACCTCATTTAACTTTCTGATAAATTCCTTAAATGCTGTCAGGTCTTTATCCTTTCCTGTTTTCAAATCTGCATAGGTATAGTTCTCATCCTCACGATAAACCAGCGACGCCCCCTCTTCCATCTTGTAAAGGTTTCCATCTTTGCCCTCATCAAATGTGGTTTCCACAAAACTTTCGTCAAGGGCTTCTACCGCCAGATAAAATCCATACAACTCTCCGTTAATATACACGTTACAATAGGCAGTCTCTGCAAGTTCCACTCCCATTTCCCGAAGCATTTCATAATGCAGATACTCTCTCATATAGGAAGGGTCGGTGTAGCAGTTGTTAAGACACAATTCATCCAATCCTAAAAGTTTTTGTCCCTTGACAAACTTATTGAATTTGATGCGAAAACTATACCGATCAGAATCAGAACTTGAAACGGAGGCAAGGGTCATATTGCCTTTGGTTCGGATTCCCGCTCCTTCGATTTTTATGCCGTTTACAGTAATGTCCGCCCGATGATATTCCTCGTTTCTGGGATATGCATAGATATCCTGCAAATCGCTATCCGCTATATCAATATGAATATCGATGATTTCATCTTTTACAAAAAGTGATTCGTAAAAGGTTGCCTCCGACACATCCGTAGATTCTGCGGCAGCATAGCCAACAATTCCTGTTGCTAACATCATCACAACCAAAACAATAGAAATTACCTTTTTCTTCATATAAATTTCACGCTCCTTTTCTTCGATGTATTTCCATCTTACCTTTTCAAAGTTAAAACAACGTTAAAAAGGCAATATCAATAAATATTGCCTTTTTTGAAATTAAAACTTGATTTTTACAGGACCATAGAGACCGCCTTGCAAGGAATCTTTATGGAATATGTTGCAACGATTATAATAGGGGCCTTTCTGCCAACTTTGCCATTTGTCAAAGGTATCGGTATAAAGATGCTCATTGCCAATGGTGTTGCTGATACGAATTTCCAGAATATTTTCTTCCGTCAACATCTCCGCCGGAATTTCGTATCGGAAGGGTGCCATACCCAGAACACCCATGGATGTTCCGTTTACGAAAACCTCACAACTTGCATGAACTTCTCCCAAATCAAGCATTACCTTTCCTTCCTTCTTAGGTGCAGAGAAAGTAGTGCTGTAGATACCGCTACCGGAATAGCGGATACCAACTACCTCAGACCAATCTCCCAAGGAGATAGCTTTCGCTTCTTCTTGATAGATGTTGGTTTCAAACTGCATATACCCAAAGGTTGTACTTTCGGTACGACGGAAAGTGAAATCACAAAGTTCCTCTTCCTCATTATATACCGTCTCTTGCTCGCAGGGTAAATCTTCGCCTTGCCACAGAAATGCCATTTTTCCGCAAGGAAGCGTCAAAGGAAGTTCCGTTCCATTCATATTAGGTTCTATTACTTTTCCGTTTTCCACATCAATAAGATAAGTCTTTTCCGCTAATGTAACAGAGAAAGATTTTTCCTCATCGGATTCATTGAAGAGCATCAAAAGTCTTCCGTTATCCGCCTGTCTTACACAGAGACGAACCATCTCAGCACCTCCGCTTAAGGAAAGAACCGAATCCGCAATCTCCTTGACATCTGAAAGAAGAATTGCTCCCTCCAAACCGCTAATTTCCTCACTGACAAAAACTTTTCCGCCTTGTGCAATCAGTTGATTCAATTGTTCCTTGGTGGATTCCGGCATAAACCGGCAGGGCGGAACCACAATGGTAGAATATGCCGCTTTGCCCATTCTTACCATTCCGTCCTCTACACAGCCAAACACCTTATCATCAGCAATATCAAAGAGAATCCGGGCATCTTCCATCTTTTCGCCCAATTCCTCAAACCGTTGTCCTGCATCTTTATCCATGCCTGCGGCAAAGTCACACACCGCCATATAAAGTGCCACATGGCAAATCCGCTCACCCAGCGCAGACAGGTAGGAAAGGCGTTCCATATAACGATTCATAACCGGCAGATCCTTGTAGCATGCACCTTTCTCTGTAAACAGAGGATATTCACCGCCCATCAAGAATCCTTCCCGACCATAGGATAGGCCGAAAATATTATACATATTAAGACCACGAACAGCCTGATAGTTCATCACATAGCGCATCTGGTTGAAATCGGTTCCGCCACCATAAACACCAAAAGATTCCGTCATGGAATACCGACAGCCAATCTGTGCCGCTGCCGAAGATGCATAACGAGGGAAAATCGTGTTGATATCCTCCGGTTTCTCGCAGGGGTGCTCCAGTTTTCTGCCACCGGGGAAAATTTGTCTCCAGATTACGTCGACACCGGGAATATCCAGATTTCTCAAGGATTGCATCAAGTTAAAATTACCGGATATGGTTACAGACTTATCTGCCACATGATCCATATTAAAATGACCGATAAACGCCAGATCATGCTTATTGCACCATTCCTTTTGGGGCACTAAGAAATTTTCACAAAGCACCCGATTGAGCATATCAAACCATGCAATTCTTGCTTTGGCACCCTCTTCGGTTACGGGCCGATCCTCAATAATATCCGGCAGGTATGGAAGAACCGAATATCCGTTTTCTTCCTCAAACTGCTCTATCAATTCTTTTCGATAAATCTTTTCGTCACTTGCCGCCTCATCACTAAAGACTGTTCGGATTACATTTCCGAAATAATCCTGCAGATATGGTTTATACCCTTCGTGAGTCATCCGAATAAACGCCTCGGTGGCCTCTCTTTTTGTAAGATCCGGAGAAGATGGATAACCCGGTGTTGAAAAAGGATTGCTCAAAGGAAAATATTCCGTTATCTCCCCATCTGCCTTGATGGTATCTCCGTCCTTGATTTGATTCCACTCCCCGTCAAATGCAGAAAGAACCTCTGTTGGCATAGCATAGGTATCACCCTTGGTCACACTTACCTTTCGGGAATTAACGAAACACTCTGCAAACTCGGGGTGTTTTAACATAACCTGACCGCAGGCACGGCCTGACGGCCATCCACCCTCATCATACAGACAAAAGAGCATGCCACGCTTTTTAATACCTTCTACCATATACTGATACTCTTCGAAATAGGGTTTTGTCAAATAATCAGGCTCCAAAAAAGTTTGCATACTGGCAGGACGGAAGGATTTCGGCTCGGGGACAATAGCCAGCGCCTTGATGCCCAATCGAACCATTTCATCCAATTGTTTGTCTGTTTCCTCGTGAGAAACAGGGGCATTCCAGATCCAGTTATAAAACGGTGCATATTCAATAGGCGGAGCTAAAAACTTCTCCATAGAAAAGGCATTTTCTTCACCATACAACTTCTTTACAATGTTTTCCATAACAATTCCCCTCTCTGTCAAAGATGGCTTACAGTTCCTTTGTTTTCTTCATTTTACGCAGGAAGAATGCCGCCGCAACAATAAACAATGCATCCCATACCAAAATATACAAAGGCATAACCGATGCGGTAATTTTATCTGCTAAAAAGGCGTAAATGGGAGGCCCAACCAAAACTCCGAAATATGCCGTTGCCATCTGGGAACCAAGCACCGATGCGGAATACTCCTTGCCGAAATGCTTTGGTGTCAGATGCATAATATTGGGGTAAACAGGGCCATTACCCAATCCCACCAAGAAAAATCCTGCTGCAGCAAAAACAGGGTTTGGAACAAACATAATTCCCGTTCCCACAACCATGACCAAGGTTGATATTTTAATAATCTTCCAGCCGGAAAGTTTTGTGGATAAAAGACCAGAGAGAAATCTTCCCAACGCCAG
>JAZRCD010000217.1:0-2544 GCA_045635425.1 Ructibacterium sp.
ATTGGGATAGTTATAGTGAACACGATGCACAGTATTTAACCGGATATGAGTATATTGCTCATGGTGCATACAACACTTGTTCCAGCGGCGAATATAACATCGAAAACTGGAAGCCGGGATATCTGGCACCCACAGTAACCATAGAAGGAACTCCGGTTTCATTTGATGCACCGCCGGTGATTGTCAATGACCGAACATTAGTTCCCATTCGCCGTATTGCAGAAGCTCTCGGCGCCGAGGTAGCTTGGAATGAAGTTGCCCAGAAGGTGACGATTGTCAAAGGTGATACCACCATTGTGATGGAAATCGGGAAAGAGAGCTATTTGGTCAATGGAACAGAGAAGACTTTAGATGTTCCGGCACAGATCATGAGCGAAAGAACCATGGTTCCGGCGCGGGCGGTCTCGGAAGGATTGGGATGCCATGTTGATTGGGACGTAGAAAATCAGATTGTATTGATTACAGAATAAGAGAAAGGGAGAGTATGATGAAAATCAATTTATATGAAGAATTAAGACAAAACGCATACCCCGGAAGAGGTATTATCTTAGGTAAGTCCAAAGACGGCAAGTCTGCCGTGGCGGCATATTTCATTATGGGCAGAAGCACCAACAGCCGGAACCGTGTCTTTGTGGAAGACGGATGCGGTATCCGCACCCAGGCGCACGATCCTTCCAAAATGGAAGATCCCCATTTGATCATCTATGCTCCGGTTCGGGTTCTTGGCAACAAAACCATTGTAACCAACGGTGACCAGACTGATACCATCTATGAACTGATGAATCAGCAGATGACTTTCGAGCAGGCGCTCCGTACACGGGAATTTGAGGATGACGCGCCTAACTACACCCCCAGAATTTCCGGTATTATTAAAACATCTGATGGCGACTTCAACTATGCACTCTCTATCTTAAAGAGTGCCGATGGAGACCCCTCTTCTTGTCTCCGTCATACCTATACCTACACCAATGCAAGAGCCGGTGAGGGCCATTTCATCCATACCTATCAGGGTGACGGCAGTCCTCTGCCCTCCTTTAGCGGAGAACCCAAGCAGGTAGAGATTCCCGATGATATGGAAACTTTTGCAAAAGATTTATGGGAAAACCTGAACGAAGAAAACAAGGTTTCTCTCTTTGTTCGTTATATCGACTTGGAAACCGGTGCGGTAAACTCCAAGATTATCAATAAGAATCAGTAAGAAAGGGTGGCAATCATGAAAGAAATGGAATTAAAATACGGCTGTAACCCCAACCAGAAGCCGTCGAAGGTATTTATGGCAGAGGGAGAACTTCCCTTTACTGTCCTTTGCGGCAAGCCGGGTTACATTAATCTTCTGGACGCATTGAACGGATGGCAGTTGGTAAAGGAATTAAAGGCGGCAACCGGCATTCCTGCGGCAACTTCCTTTAAGCATGTATCTCCTGCCGGTGCGGCTGTGGGTCTGCCCCTGTCCGATACCTTAAAGCAGATTTACTTTGTAGATGACAGCATCGAAATGACTCCCCTTGCCAATGCTTATGCAAGAGCAAGAGGTGCAGACAGAATGTCCTCTTTTGGTGATTTCATTGCCCTTTCCGATACCTGTGACAAGGCAACTGCACAACTGATTGCCAAGGAAGTATCCGATGGTGTGATTGCACCCGGTTATACCGAAGAAGCTCTTGAAATCCTCAAGGGTAAGCGGAACGGAAATTATAATGTAATCCAGATTGATCCTGACTATGTTCCGGCTCCCATCGAACATAAGGACGTTTTTGGTGTTACCTTCGAGCAGGGCAGAAACGAACTGAAAATTGATGAGGAACTCCTTGCCAATGTGGTAACCGAGAACAAGGAAATGACCCCGGAGCAGAAGAGAGACTTGATGATTTCCCTGATTACCTTAAAGTATACCCAGTCCAACAGTGTATGCTATGTAAAGGATGGTCAGGCAATCGGTATCGGTGCAGGTCAGCAGTCCAGAATCCATTGTACCCGTCTTGCAGGGAACAAGGCAGATATCTGGTGGCTCCGTCAGGCTCCTCAGGTGCTGAACCTCCAGTTTGTGGATGGTATCAAGCGTGCGGACAGAGACAATGCCATTGACGTTTATATCTCCGATGAATATATGGATGTTTTGGCAGATGGCGTATGGGAAAAGACCTTCAAGGTAAAGCCTCCCGTATTCACCAAAGAAGAGCAGAAAGTATGGCTTGCCCAGAACACCGATGTGGCACTTGGCTCCGATGCATTCTTCCCCTTCGGTGATAACATCGAAAGAGCGAAGAAGTCCGGCGTAACTGTGATTGCACAGCCCGGCGGAAGTATCCGTGACGATAATGTTATCGAAACCTGCAACAAGTACGGCATGGCAATGGCATTTACCGGTATTCGTCTGTTCCATCATTAATATCTTTTGGAACCGAATACAAGGAAGGAGAATAGACCAATGAATATTTACAAATTATCTGAACTCTCGGAAGAGAAGAAGCAGTTTATCATGAAGCGTGCCGAGACTGATATCTCCGAGCATATGAAACTTGCCACCGAGGTTTCTGAGGATAT
>JAZRCD010000218.1:0-29796 GCA_045635425.1 Ructibacterium sp.
ACTTATCTTACCATTTTTATCTTCTACCCAGATATATGTAGTGCCTGGTAATCTTCCTACATTTATTTCTTCATTTGTAGTTTCTATATATCCAGCATTTTTATTTGGAAACTTAGAATCATTATATGTAAAATAATAGAATTGTCAATGGGTATTTTGGGATTTTTTCAAATTCAATCCTCCACAATATCGGCGTCAATGTAAGAAGCAATTTCCTCCACGGATTTGGGGGTTCCCAGAAGAGACTGCGAGGGCTCAAGCACAACCTTTGTTGCTTCCACATAATCGTGCTGCGTTTTCAGGATAAACATAGCAGAAATGTTATTGACGGCGTTCACAAGGGCGGCTTGTTCTAAGTTATCCTTAATGGCATCACGAATCTGATCTAGGTAAATGCCTTCCGGAGAGGCTTTGTCAATCAAGGTATACAGGTGTTTAAAAGAATACCCGTACCAATTGGCAAGTCTGCGGAAAGAAGGCATAATCCCTCTCACCCTACAAAATTCAAAATATTCTTTGGTGGAGAGTACCAAAGAATCCATATCGTGAATATTGGTTTTTTCTCGATCCAGACTTTCAAAAAGCAAAGCATTGGAATTTTCTAAAATTGCAGAAATCTTTTGCGCCGATTCATTACGATCGGAAACCTTATAAAGACCACCCTTTTTCGGGTTTCCCGTTGGCACAATGGATTTATCGGTTTTTGCCATAATATCACCTCCTAATGGTTTTTCTTTGCTAAGTGCGCCACCGTTTGGATGAATTCCTCCACGGTTGGCTTTCCCTTGGGGAAATATTGTTCTTGGAACCGTTTTTGCTCCTCGGTGGGATTTGCCCAAGCCAAATCAATGGCTTTCTTCATTTCTTGTCTTTTGGTGTGAAACATATGATATGCACCTTCCTTTCTGAAAGGCATTATAAAACAGCACCTTTGTCGAAAAAAGCAAAATCCTGTTCCAATCAAAAAATTTTAGTACCAAGTACAGTACTTTAAGGGGGGTGCCCTTCCTTTTTATATATTTTTTTACCCCCCTTTTTTTCTTTATATATTATATTATTATTTTAAGTACTATAAGTACTAATATAATAAAAAGATAGAAAATCCGTGGTTTTCGGGCAGTTCTAAAGGGGAAATTCTTCCGCACTTTCCGGGTACTCCGTGCTCACTTTGGGCATATATCCACGTTTACTGTTGCTCACAAAGGGTTCCACATCGGGGCGCAACTCCTTAATGTGCCTTCCAATGAGACGAAGCGCAGAACGGGAAGGCTCCGGCTTATACATATTTTGGGCGCACCAATATTTATACTCTTCGTAAATTTCGGAATAATAAACACGGCCGTTGATTTTCAGACCCTTGACAAACACAATGGTCGGGTCCGAATCTTCCTTGAAGTCGTCAAGCTGTTCAATGTGTTCACGGGTTTCGGTCAGATACCCACAACGGCGCACCATCACGTAACCCTCAAGCACCCAATTGAGAATCCCGGATAGATGGGAATTTTCGGCAAATTTGGCTTCCAAGGTGCGGTCCAAAAGTCTCTCATTCGGGCCTTTCGGTTCCTCCACAAAGGTCAGAGGAAATTTCACAAAGGCGAAACGACGGGTCAAGCCGTTGGATTTATCGCTGGAACGAGGCATATTATTTAAGGAAAGAATCATTTTGGCACGAGGTTTAAAGGAGATGTAGTCCTTCCCCTTGTAGCAAGCGGAAATATCATCCCCCGAAACCACCTGCTTGAAAGTTTCCTCTGCTCCATAAAAATCGATTTTATTTTCGGAAGAAATATTCAGCATCGCACCCAAGAGATTAATGGCCTGAAAATCCTGCGACAAATTGGAAACGGTGATACGGGAAACGTTCTCTTTCCCGAAGACACCGGCAAGGGCATTAAAGTAAACGCTTTTTCCATTGGCTCCCTCTCCCACCAGCGCCGCACACTTATGGATACGGTTATCGGGATAAAGGATATACCCCGCAAATTCCTGAAGGAAGGACATTCTCTTCTCATCGAAATCGGTAACCGTGGAAATGAAGTTTTCCCAATCCCTCGATGTGGCGCTTTCCACATAAGGGTAAGAAAGGCAATAGGTGCAGTAATCCGTTTCACGGTGCTCCCTGAAAACAAAGTAGGGCTCCTCCTCAATGATTTCGATAGCGCCGTTAATGAGATTCAGGATCGGCTTCATATTCAAGAGTTCATCCGTTACGACTTTGGCTTTAATAATTCGGCTGATGGAAGAAAGGCGCGGTCCCGTAGCATAAGGGCCAAGATTTGCCGCAATATACTGCTCAATACATTCGTTTGACTTTTTCTCCCAGAACCTGCCGTTGTATTCAAAGAAGGAAATCTTCGGGTTATACAGGAGTTTATGAGAAGCGATAATTTCACTTGCCACCAAATTATCCGCCGGAGGCTTCTTACATTCTTTCTGGATTTCTTTCAAGATATCCACGTCAAAGCTGTGGATATGTTTAAAAAAGTTGTTAATTTCGGAAACGCTCATAAAGCGGCAGACTTTCTTTGCAAATTTTTCAAACTCAATCAGATCCGTAATCTGTTCCGCAAGAAAAGCAACACCGTCCTTGGCGGCGTCTATGATATCGTGCAATTTTCCACCATCGGCATAAAACTCGGAAACGTCTTTATAGGTCGGCGGCACCTTCCCTACCACACAGGGGATGCGGTTTTCCACCAAAATCTTCGCCATTTTCAGGGTAAACTTTTCACCGGCACCGGTTCTCTTATCGTTATCGTAAACCAAGAAAACCTTTTTAAACATTTTCGCCGTAGAAATTACGGTTGGCAATTGCTCCTTTGAAAAGAACCCCGTAATGGCGGAAATCACAGAATATTTTTCCTGTTCAAAGGAGAGCGCATCAAAAGCTCCCTCGGCAATGACCAAAAGATCTCGGTTTCCGTTATTTTCAATGGAATGCAGACCCCACACCGTATGCTCACAAGCGGGGTGATCTGCGATTTTCAGTTTCATATATTTGGAATCGGGAAAGGCACCACCGGGCATAAAGCGCGTGGCATAATAGCAGATGTAGCCGTTTTTCCAATAAGGGAAACAAAGACGGCCGTTATCGGTTCTCCCGATTTTAATTCGGTCAATGGTTTCGTCGGTGATGCCTCTTTTATGCAGATATTCACGATCCTCCGGCAAAAGCTTTTCGTGGTAATGCTGGATTTCGTTACAAAGTTTTTGGGTCTCTTCAATCCATTCTGCCCCTTTTGGCCCGTCGATTTCAATCCCGACAGAGGCCGCAAGTTCACGAATGGCTTTCCCTTTATCTCCACCGTAGTTTAAGTGTGCGGCAAGGTCGATGACATCTCCGCCACTGCCACCTCCCCAATCGTACCAATGCTCATCAAACACCCAGAAAGAGGTTTTGTTTGACGCACCGGATCTTAATGGAGAAGCACAGCGATCACCGGATTTGTTGATGGCAAGGCCGCAAAGCCTTGCATATTCCACACAAGAAATCCGACTTTTGATTTCTTGTATCATGGTTTTAAAATCTTTCAATGGTTATCCTCCTTTTTTATTGTTGACAAAATTTTGAAGTTGTGTTAGAATGCTTGCGGCAGAGGCTGCAACCTCGGCTCGCCCTTTTCTGGGGCGTGGGTAGCGGTAACGGCCTTCTTTATGGGGGTCGTTATTTTTTTACCCAATTCTTGACAAATTGCTATTTTTGTGGTATAGTCTCCTCGCAAGGTATATTGATGTGGGACACCTCGGAAGGTTGTATTCCTATGGTGGCTCGCCCTTGCTCAGAGGCAGTAGCATCACGCACGGTAAAAGTGGGGTTCATACCCCCCGCGGAATTTGCACTGCTTCTTTATCAGAATCAGATGTGGATCGTGCCAACGGATTTTTCGTTGACCTTTCCTGAAGCATCTGATTCTTTTTTCTTGACAAATTTTAGCAAATACGCTATGCTATGTACAGAATCGGAAAGGAAGCTGTTGTTAGACAGTGAACCTTGGGGATAAGCTCCCGACCGATTCTTTTTTATTGACAATTTCCCCCACCTGTGTTAAAATGCGGGCGGGAAGTGGATTTTACGCTTTCCTTCTTTCCCATTCTGCCTACCGATAGCGGTTTATCGGTAGGCGCTTTTTATGCCCTTGACAAATTCCTCTTCTCGTGTTAGAATCTTTGCGAGAAAACTGTACCGCTGTTCGCTTCGGGCGTATTGATAGGGGCTCGTTCACCTATCGGCGTGGATAGGTTTTCTTTTTTTATTCATCATTGCCCGCCCAAAGCATAGAGTAGGTGAAAAAGGCAAAGGCCCCTCCCACTACAAGACCAAAAGCAAAATCCATATTTTCACCCCCTTTCTTGGTATGACAACAAGGGATTTATAGTAACTTTATAGTAACTTTATAGTTGGTTTATAACCAAACTCCATTGACAATTTTTCTGAAATCATATAAACTATGGGCGAAACCACCCTTGATTCCCCCCATTGGCACAAGTTGCCCTTCGGCTTGGAATTTTGTGGTTTCTTTTTTTACTCCTTTTCACAAGAATTCAGAAATGCCTTAATTCTGCCAAGGACCGTAAGTTTTTCTTTACAGTTCGTGCAAACTGCTTCCGGAAGGCTGGTTTTGGCGGCACAATATTTGCAGGTATATCTGGTATATTTACCCATCCTCACACCCCCCTTCTTCAATCATTTTCAAAACCTTTGAAAGTTTGATGGTTGCTTTTTTGTCGGTTCGGCTAACAAGTAGCATTTCTTCCGATGTATCTTTGACAACAAGCCAATCTCTTGGGTCCAAACAAATGTTCTTTTGAATGAAGAGGGCTTGGCGAACCGTAGGTTTCTTTCCGTGTTTCATTTCATTTTCTCCTTTTTCCGATAAACGGAAAAGCATCTCTTTCCCTATTTTTACGAATGGTTTCTTGCCCCTGAAGTTCTCCCGGTAGCCACGCTGCGAATTCCGGGCAGGTACCCTTGCAACCGGGTTTTCTTTTTGGTGCAACACAATATCGACATGGTGTCATTTTTTCTCTCCTATCATCTTCAAAGCGTCCTCGGTGGATCTGGCAATATCGGCTTTAATGCCGTACCCCTGCATCATTTCAATAAATCGTTTCTGCTTTTCTCTTGCAGCCCCGGTACGAGTTTTGCATTCCACAAAACAAACGTTCCCCTTCTCCCCAAGGAAAAGTAGATCGCTTGTTCCTTCAGGGCAGCCCTGAACGGGTCTTAAATCAATGAGTACGTATTGCCTAAATTCCTCGCTCCAAACCCTTTTTCCTTGCCAAAACTTCCCTGAGTTCAGGCGCAGCACAATCCCGTATTCGGAAAGGGCAAGACGGATTTCATCTTGTATCCTGTGTTCAGATTTGGTCATTTCTTCACTTCCTCCAACAATACTTCAATCGCCCTCACCAATTTGTAATGGTGATCGTGCCAACTGGTCCATCGATCCAAAACCTGTTTCAGGTATTCGATAGCTTCCTCTTTTTTCATTTGTTACACCTCCCATTTATTCGTATTTAACGCCAATGTAATCTAGTACCTTGCCAAGCCCCAACCCCTCTTTGCTTGGCTGCCACACACCGTCAACAAATTCCCCACCGCCAATGCAATATTCATACTGTCTTGGGTGTGTTTCTTTCATTCGTTGAAAACGATTTTCATCTTTTTCAAGATGGCATCCAAAGCCACAGAAAATGCAGCCGGTACGGTCACAATCGGTAGTTTTCAATCCGACTTGGGTTTCCACAATATCCCCATAAACGGAACAGTACGGGACGTTATGTTTTTTTATGTAGTGCAGAATATCTTGTTCTGTCCAAAAGGATAGCGGTCGTGAAGAGGGACTGGAAGCATCAAAAGCGTTGCAGCCATGCTTTTTCCATTCGTTTCGTCTGATCTGGCTTTCGCTTGCGAGAATACCAATGAATGGAACTCTCCCACTATTTTTTTCGTATTGTTTTGCCGGTCTTTTCTTCATGACATCACAGCATTTTGCACTAACCGAAAATGGTGAATCCAGCATAAATTTCCATTGAGGGCAATTAAACTTCGATGCTTTACCGTCTTTTCTTCCGCCATATTCACCGCATAGTCGTTTCATTCTTGACCCTGTGGGGTTTCTTCTCGCCCCTTCAATCGCGTCTGCAATTTGCTTTGTGATTACCGGATAACCATACTTTCGGATCACCTCGTCAAATCGCATTTCGGGTCTCATGGTAATAACATTTTTCTGTGACATTGCAAACTTTTGGATTTCCGGATATTCAAGCCCCGTATTTACAAACAAAGAGGGAACATCGTCGTACATAGAGTCAACAATGTGTTTTAACACGGTGCTATCCTTGCCGCCGCTGAAGGAAACATAAACTTGTCCGTCAACGGCTTCCTTGATCCATTCATTTTCTTTTAATGTAGGCAAATCTCCGTTTCTTGTATCTATGGTTACAAACCTTGTTTTCCCGGTTATATCATTACAAATTTCAAAGCGCTTCCAAGCCTGATACCAAGCCCGGATTCTCTGCTTTGTCATGATGATTTTCGCTTCCAGCGGCAAAGCCTGCATTTGCGCCAAATCTTCTGTATTGTGAGCGTTCATATCAAGCACCCCCAAGCATATTCCTGAATATGTAATAAAGCACATCCACAACAATGGAGTTACCGGCTTGCTTATACAGCTGTGTGTTGCTAATTTCTGCTGCGGCTTTCTCAAAATCGGCATCGTCAAATCCCATAAGTCTCCAGCATTCTTTTGGGGTAAGTTTACGGATTCTAAAATCAGGTGGAGGAGTGGTACAGTTTTCAATCACTCTTTTATCACCACAAGCATCAATGGTTCTGAGTGCCCCGCAATAATCACCTTTGAAGAACCTTAATCCCTCGTCGGTCCTTTGCTCACATACAATGGGTTCAATAATTCCTTGCCCGTTTCTTTTCAGATCCGCACCGCAATTTGTCGTAAGAGAACCAACCGTACCTTCTTCTTTTCTAATTCGTTGGTTGTAGCCGTCCCACACAAGAGGCTCAACAACACGGTTGTTGTGTTTTGGGGAACTTCCGTCCGTAGTTAAGGTTCCCACGATTCCGTCTTTTCGGATATAGCCGTTTTGCTCGTCATAGGCCAGGGGTTCTACAACATCTGTAACTGTACCGTGATTTTCTTTTACGGTTGGTGCAAGACCATTCCTATCTACAATTCGTGAGGCATCGTGTCCCGATGGACTATAATTTCCCACAACATTGATTATCGGCTCAAGCACCTTTTCGGCGGCACTTGCACTTGTAATTGTCGGGGCAATTCCATCTGACAAGTAGCAACGATTTGACTTTTCAAATACCCCTTCTTTTTCTTCATAGGTTGTAATGGCTTCATCAAATTTGTCTGTTTCAACTCCTAATAACTTTTTAAGAGCAAACCATATATTTGCATCAGGAATTGAAAATCCGTTATCTTGTCTGAACCAATGTTCCACGTTAGTAAGGGGGATGTTTAATTGTTCTGCGATTTCCTTATTGCTAAGGTTTGAAGCCTGTTTATGCACTCTTAACGTTGCGCAAAGCAATTTGCAATCTACTTCATATTTTCTTACCCTAACCACTTGCGGAATATCAATTTTGTTAATGAAAGGCTCCACAACATAATTATCCTTTTGCACCGTAGTCAAAGTATTGCTACAGCCGCTAAAGTTGGCTTCCAGTCTTTGTTCGGTAGGAATACCCGCTCTTCTATCAGATGGATTTTCAGGATTTCTACCACGGGATGCACAGATGAAAGGATCAAATCTTTCTGCAATTTTTGGTGATGTATAGCCCCCATCAGTTTTTCCGTGAGAGTTTGACATAATGGTTGGGGCAATACCGTTGTCACTATATACCCTGCCACTTTGTTCGTGTGATCCACCTAATTGGCACACTTTTTGAAGTTTAGGTTCGGCATTATGTGTCATCTCTTTTACTTGTGCTTGCATATTGGTGGTATTTTCGTTTTCGGAGGAATAAACAATCATTCCGCTATGGTTTTCACCGGCACCACGGGCTGTGATTGTTTGCACAACGCTTTCTCTGCCTAAAACTCTTTCAAACGGCTTTTGTTGTGCTTTCCAATTCACGATTTTCCCCATTTGGTCATTGGTTAGATAAAACTTCTCATCCACCTCAGTCTCCAGCATATCCTTCAGCCTTAACGCAAGAGGAAATTCTTCCGGGAATTCGTAGGTATAGTCCCCAAGCACGGACACCATGAAGGTACGGTTTCTGTTTTGCGGAATCCCAAAGTTCTTTGCATTCAGGTCTTGCCAGTAATTGCTGTAACCCTTGCTTTCAAGAAACTGAATCCACTCCTCAAAATGCTCTTTGTTCTTTTTTCCGTGTACTTGTGTTACGTTTTCCATCAGAAGAATCTGCGGTAGTTCCTCACACTCATTCAAAAGTCTTTCCACTTCCCAAAGAAGCCC
Source organism: Ructibacterium sp. (assembly GCA_045635425.1). GTDB lineage: Bacteria > Bacillota > Clostridia > Monoglobales > Monoglobaceae > Ructibacterium. The sequence continues at coordinate 8,452 of JAZRCD010000218.1, forward strand.
ACTTCGTGTGTTATCACCTTTTGCCATCCCTTTCCCTTTGCCTGCCAAGCTTAAATCCTGACAAGGGAAGGAATAGGTCATGATGTAGCAAAACTTGTCCGTATCCACAATGCCCAAATCTTCTGCCGTAATTTTCGTTATATCGCTGATTTCAAAATTCGTTCCGTGAATGGCGTTGTAGCTTTTTATGGCGTATTTATCAAATTCGCAAATTCTGTAATGCTCAAAATCAGCCCCCAGTCTTTCCAGTGCTTTCGCTTGGCTGCCGATCCCGGCAAAAAGTTCAATTAGTCGGATTGGTTTGTCAATTTTCAATTTCATTACACAAGCCCCCATTCCGCAAATTTTTCAAAGCCGCCTTGCAGTTCGATATAGTCTCTCGCAATGGCTACAATTTCTTCATAAGGTCTGCCGTCAATGGTTTCATCCCCGATGGCACAGCAAAGCTCAACGGGTTTTCCGGTTCTTTGTGCCTTTAGAAAAGCGTAAATATTAACGGAAACATCGGCCTTGGAAAGATCCTTTCCGTGGAGACCGCCTCCGGTAACACCATCCGCCATATCAGAACCCAATTTCCTGTTCGTTGCACCTGAGTCAACGTCGGTTCCACCCGTCCAAAAGCCAAGGGGGTTTACAATGGCGGTAGGATAGTTTTCTTTCAGTTCTTCTTTGGCACCACTTTGACAAATAATAAGATTTTCCCCGTTCAGAATGTACTTCCCGTCTGTGCCATAGATTTCGTAGATATCTTTTGCAATATTAGAAAGTAGTCTTTGTTCCAAAGTTCTCGGCATACCTTTAAAGATGCCGTTGTCACCACAACGAACCTTTTTGCTCTGATTGTTCGCAAGGTGTACGTCTTGCCCGTAGCACTTGAAATCCACCATAATTTCATTACATTTGGTGATTCTGTGTACCGCTTTGCAAACCTCAATTTTGTCAAGTTCGGCACTTGTTTCCGCAATGATATGACATACGCCGTGGCCGATTAAAACCTCAACGGCAATTTTAGGGTTTTCTTCTGCGTGATACGCAAGATCTACAACAGCACCTGCGATTCTGTCTGCGATTTTATCGGGGTGCATCGGATTTACTTTTTCAAACATTTCATCTTCTCCCTCTCATAATAAAATAGGCCCACCCGGCAGGGTTCTTGTATCCACGTTTTTTCGCAAGGTCATAAAGTTCCTCGTAGGATCTGCAGTTTCCTTGCTCTCGGCGGGCTTCTCTCTTTTTTTTCTCTTTTTCCTCTTTTTGAATTTCTTCGATACGCTTGAGTTCCACGTCTTTCATGGCTTTGAGTTCCCTGCCGCGCACTTTGTATTCGTAGCCGCACCAAGGACAGACGCTTGCCGTCTTAAAACACTTAAAGCAATTTTCACATTGTCGAATAGAAAGCGAGCCATCTGAATTATTTTCCTTGCGTTTCGGAATGGACTGTGTTAAACTCCATTTATGCGTATCGGTTGGAAACCCGTGTTTTTGCACATTATTCACAAAATCAATGATGACGGCCTTTTTCCCTTGCACCGGAGTTAGGACCCTACAAGATTGTTGTATGAATAGCGGCAGACTCATTGTTGGTCGAAGCAGCAGCGCTACACTGGCATTCGGCAGTGTCACGCCCTCGGAGATTAAATTGCAATTACAAAGGATTTGTACCTTTCCACTGCGAAATTTCTCCATCTTCTCGTCGCGTTCTTTTTGCGACATGGACCCGTCAATACTAATCGCGGAAATTCCGTTTTCACAGAATTCTTTGGCGGTTTGTTCGCTATGCCTAATGGACGTGCAATAGGCAATGGCTTGACGGTTTTCACCAAGCTTTTGGTAGTATTTGATCACGTCACCATAGATTGCCGTTTGGCACATCAGTTCGGTTAGTTGTCCGTTGTTGTATTCACCGGCAACCATATCGACGTTATCCATATTTAAATGAAGATCGGGGGCGTAATAGTCATATTCGCTGATTGCACCCCTTTTCATCAGTTCGTCCGCGGTGATACCTGTTATCAAGGTATCTGCTAACGTTAAAGGTTTGCCATCGAGACGGGCAGGCGTTGCCGTAAAAAGCACTCTGCGACACCCGTAATATTCGCATACCTTGCGATAGGATGCGGCTTCCGATAAATGTGCCTCATCGATGATGATAAGATCCACATCGCCGGGGGCGTATTTGCCGAGCCTTACAGCTTCGGTGAAAACAGACTCAACCCTTACTTTGTCCGTCAACACCCCCAGCCCTTCCAGCAATTTTTTATGCTGACGGATGAGCGTATGTCGGTGTGCCAAAACAAGAACATTTCCTCTGGCGCCTTTGATCATTCGCGCCATGATATAGGATTTGCCGCTACGACAGGGCAAGACACAACAAATGCCCCTTGCCCCGTCTTTGAACGCTTTGATGGATTTTAAGAAAATGTCCTCTTGATAGTCCCTAAGCATTAGTTAAAAGGGAGGTCAAGATCGTTTAAATCCGCCATTTCCACAAATCCACCCGAAGCATTCCCTTTCGTCGGATCTTGCCAAAGAGGAAGTCTATCCTGACGATCACGGCTTAAGAAATACGCTACCTTTGCGTTCACTTCGCCGTTATACTCCTCGTGCTTGACCTTTCCGGCACCCACTTTGCCGACCCAGCTTTGAAGATTAAAGTTTCCTTGGGGAATACCGAAGCTGTTCCAAAATTCACCCAATTTCTGATTGGTAAGCTTCTGATTTTCAGGCATAAATACAATCCAATGCCAAATCGTTGCGTTATACCCCGACACTTCCAGCACCAGCTTGATCATTTGTCTGCCGCTACCACTTGTTTGTTCCTCGGCGCTTTGCACTCTCATTCTGTGATCACCCACAGGGATCGGCTTAAAGCTCTGCTCTTCAAAATCGTTTGCGTTAAAATTCCAGTTAATCATTGTCCATTTCCTCCATAAATACAAAATAAAATTAAAAGAATAAACTCTACTGCAAGGGTGAAACACACACCCGCAAAAAACTCACTCACTTCTTACTCCTTCCCACGGAATAAATCTTCCGGCATACAGGATTTCCTACAAAAGATTTGATCCTTTACCATAAGGGTTTCCGTAGGCTCGGTGACATAAAACCAACGTCTGTTTCCCTCTTTGTCGCTTGCCGTAGAAACACGGGCAATCACGTTACAAAGACCACATACCTGCTGCTTGATTTTGGCAGGTAGCATAGGAGATAGACGATTTTTTATTTCCCCCGCCGGCGTTGTAATTTCCTCAATATCCTCCCAACAGTTGAAGATGCAATCCGTACCGCAATATGCCGCTTTTCTGACCAAGGCTTTTACCTTTGTGTAAGCCAGCATATAGGCTTGTCTGATATCACCAAAAGACTTGCTTTCCCTGCATTCCACAATGAAGCCGTCAATCAGATCCGAAAGACAATCCGTAATGATGGTGTCATACTGCTTGGATGTGGTTGCCATCTCAAACTCTTCCAAAAAATCCTTGAATGTTGGAATTGGTTTGACCGTTAAATTTTCCCTCTTAAAGTTATTCAGCACCACCGCGGAATTGTCGCTGGAAAGTAAAAGCGTCTTTCCCGGTATCAGTGTTGAATTGACTGTTTTTCCTCCCCCCGGTGGAGAAAAGATAATTGCTGTTGCCATAAAATCGTACTCCCTTCGCTTAATACGATTAAATCGTATTTTATTTGCTAAATAAAATCACCATTCGCAGCTTTGATCTGCTTTGGTGATAACCCTAGATAATTGCTATCCATTGGTTCTGTTATGATTTGGGTTTCGGTGCAATAATTACAATTGTACTCACCACACCTTTCCGGCTCGATCTCGCCATTTTTTATGGCCTGATAGCGAGGTGCTAACATTTTGACGAGATCCAACGCTTCGTCTAAATCGAACCCGTTAATCTCCGCTACCGCTAAATGCGCCGGTGTTTCCTTTGTCGCAATGTCTAAATAGAACGGAAGTTTCTTCCCTGTGTTCTGCCTCACAATTTCTTGGTAGACAGCGCCTTGAATATCGTAACCCCAAAACTTTACCATGGGTTCAAATAGATTCGGGCTTCTCAGACTTGCCATATATTTCAGGTCCGCAATAAACTCTCCGGGCTTGTAGTTATCCATTTTGATTTTAAATGGAACCCCCGCAATTTCACCCGTCATTATGGTTTGGTGACGGCTTTTCAAGTGCTTTACCATCAGAGGCTGCTTTTTGATTCGTTCCACCGTATCAAGTGCCTGTACAATTTCAGAATAAGGCTTGTGATCGGCACAAAACACATCAAAGGATGGGTCTTTGAATAGCGTTTCCAATTCCTCGTCACTGCATTTTACAAGCTTACTGCTCTTTTGAAACAGCTCGTCCCGATTTTCAAAGATAAATTTCATTTTCGTTCTCTTGGTACCGGTGAGCATTTCATCCACAAAACTTCCCAGTAGCAGTGCCTTTGATTTCGGTCTTTCGATCTCTCCACAAAGTTCCGCCAAAGCCGCAGCTTCACAATTTCGAAAAGCCTTGAACTGGCTTACACTCATATAGGATTCGTTTGCTTCCCTATTATAGTAGTTCTTACTCGTCAGTCTCATTTTCCAGCATCTCGTATGGCTCTTTGATCTGAGCGCAATTCTCACAGCCCAAGACTTCCCCGTAATTTGTTACAAACACCGTTTCAAAAACTTCTTCTCCGCAAATCGGACAATAATAATGTGGATCCGGACTACATTCCCCACAGGCATCACACTCTTTTGCGTGTTTCTTACACATATAAGCCATTTGATTTTCTCCTTTCTCTAAGCATATCCAAATTTTTTCATCAGATTTTGTTTATCGATGCGCCATTGCTTTCCGATTTGAACAGCCGGGATATCTCCTGTTACGCAATATCTCCTTACAGATTCAACGCTTAAACCCAACAGGACACTCGCTTGCTCCAAATCAATCAAGGCAGGCACATCGCCCCATGTTAAATACTGATTTCTCCGCATTCTCTCACCTCAATTCGATTTAATCGTATTTTATAGTTAAAAAAAATTGATGTCGTTTAAATCGACAGCATAACCATTGCGAGCAAAACATTTTATAATGTTGACCATTTGCGGTGCGTTGGGAAAGGATCTGCCTTTTTCCCACTTATATAGGGTATCGACCGATACTCCCGCAGCTTCGGCAATCTCTTCCGCTTTTATGCCTGCGATAACCCTACACGATTTCAGCGTAAGATTGTCACGGATCTTGATCATTCCACCCACCTCCTTTCATGGAACATTTTAACTCCAAAAAGTCGAATAGTCAATAGGAAAATTCCATTTAATCGTATTTTTTTCTAAAAATATCAAAATTACATATTTTTGCGTCAAAATACTTGACAAAACTGCGTTTTTGTCGTATTATTGTACAAAAGGAGTGTTGATATGGAAAAATCAGTCAAAACAGATTTAGGAAATCACGTAATTTTTTCTCAAAATTTAAAAAGGTATTTGCGCCTTGCAGGGAAAAAGCAAAAAGAGGTTGCTGCAGCTGTTGGAGTAAACGCCAGTACATTTTGTGATTGGCTTCATAACAGAGCATATCCCAGAATGGATAAGATTCAGGCATTGGCAGATTACTTTGGAATACAAAAATCAGATTTGGTTGAAGAAGTGAATACGGTGAGTGAATCAATCTCTGACGAAGATCAAAAAGTTCTGGACCTCTTCCATCAAGTTCCGGAAGAAAAAAGAGAGTTTGTACTCTCTCTTATTCGGGCTGCGATAGATAATTTGTAATAATTTCGCAGATCACATCGATCGGGCCTCTTTTCATTAATTCTAAAAGAGCCTCATCGTGCTTTTCCATTTTTGAACGAAGTTCATCATGTTTTTTCTTCAGTTGTTCTTTCATAACTTCCCCCTTTGCGCTCGTAGAACAGCAGTTCTATGAAAACATTTTAAAATAGCGTTTTCACAATGTCAATGTAATAAATTAGAAAATAAATTAAGAAAGGAGTCAAACCTATGGCTAAAAAAATGAACAAACCCCAAGCTGACGGAAGAGTCAGAGTAAGGGTTTATCTCGGTGTTAAAGATGGAAAGAACATCTACAAATCAGTATATGGAAAAACCCAAAAGGAAGCCGATATCAAGGCAGAGGAATTAAAAGTATCGCTAAGAAAAGGAATGGATATTTCCGCGTCCAGTGATTCCTTCAAGGTTTGGATGACCCATTGGCTCTCATTAAAAAGAAGTCAGGTGAAACAAGAACGATACGCTGATATAAAATCCAAAGCAGAAGTATGGGAAGACGCCATTGGAAACGCTCAAATTACGCAAATAAAGCCATTCCAATTGCAGTCGATCCTTTTTACCATTGCAGCGAAAAATCCCAAAACAGGAACTCCTATGGCGAAAAAAACCATAAGGGGATATATGCAGGTTATCAAGGCGATTTTTGAATTTGCCGTTGACAACAGAGTAATGGATTTCAACCCTGCCGCAAAACTTGAGTTTCCTCAAAATGTAAAAGAGCCCACGAAACGTAGGCACTTAACACTAGAAGAAAGACGTCGCGTGGTGGAGTTTGAGCACAGAGCCAAGCCTTCTGCCATGCTGATGATGATGTCAGGGCTCCGACGTGGAGAGGCAACTGCCCTACAATGGAGTGATATTGATTTTGAGAATAACACCATTTCTGTAACAAAATCATACGATTTCAAGGCAAAAGAGTTCAAACCGCCTAAGAACGGAAAATCAAGAATTGTTGATGTTCCGCAAGTTTTGATTGATTATCTAAATTCTTTACCTAGAAAATCACCGATATACGTTTTAACAAATGCGAAAGGTGGGATGATGACAGAAGATTCTTGGAAAAGACTCTATCAAAGTTATATGCTGGATCTGAATATCGAATACGGCTTTGGCGGTTCCATCAACAAGCTCGCAAACAACGTCGATGTTCCCATGGTGATCGCAACCTTTACCCCGCACGAATTAAGACATACATTCTGTACCACCATGTTCGAGGCGAATATTGATGCCCTTACCGCAAAAGAGCAAATGGGACATTCCGATATTCAAACCACCCTTTCCATTTACACCCATTTATCTTCTCTGCACAAAGAGAGACAGACAAATAAATTGAATGATTTTTATAATAAAGAATTCGGAGTCAGCTAAAATTACCTTCCGAAAAGAAGCATTTTTTCAAGCGCTTTTTCTCCCCTATAATAACCAAAAAAACAATATGTGGCTCAGATGTGGCTCAGAGAAATTCGAAACCCCAGTATTTTCGGGGCTTACATCGATTTACTTGTCGGGCTCATAACCCGGAGGTCGTGTGGTTCAAGTCCCACCCCCGCAACCATCAAAAAAGCCCAAAAACCTTGAGATTTCAATGGTTTTTGGGTTTTTTCTTTCTCATTTTTGAAAATGGTTTTGTGGGTAAATTGGGTTAATTTTGACTACTTTCAACTAATTATGTGGCTCAAATGTGGCTCAGAGAAATTCGGGTTTCCGAACCTTATTCGCAATCTCTTTTATAACGTTCGTGTTTTTTTGAAAACGATATTTTCAAAACTCAATTCGACTTTTGACATAACAATTCGGATCGTCAAATGTGACTCAAATGTGGCTCAAACAAAGGAAACCGACTTTTGATGTGCTCGAGCAAATGTAAATGTTTTTTGAACAAACCTCTCCTTTTCTCTTTTTGTTGACAAATTTTAGAAAGTGTGCTATAGAAAAAGGGCAACCGTCAAGGGTTGCCCTTTTTGCTTGGGGTGGGGTTATTCTTTTGTGGCTTGGGTGCCGAAGTAGAAGCCGATGATAATCAGGTAAATATCCTTAATATCAAACAGCCCCTTCAAGGAAAGAACCACAACCACCAAGGTTAAAAGAATGGTGACAATGGATTTTACTGTCAACAGTTTGCTAAGACGCTCTTTCATGGTATTTTCCTCCTTAAACCAGAATCAGATCGGAAATGTTCATTGCTGCCATCACAGTGCCGTTGTAGGTAATGACTACCCTATCCCCTGTGATTTCTTTTACCTTGTATTCTCTTGCGTATACAAAACTTGCAAGGCCATTTCCGTTGTAGTCGTTTGCTCCGTATTTGATTTTCACCGTTGAGCCCACTGTGATCGTAGGCGGTTTTGCGACTTGAGGAGTGGTTTGCTTTTCAGCCCCAAACTCAAGTGAAATGGATGTGTACCCTTGCTTTTTTAATTCATCAATATTGATTTTATAGACCATGGTTTTACCTCCCTTAACCCTTTTGGTTATTTCTTCTGCAATATATGGCATTTTGCTTTCCAGATACGGTCCGGGACAAGAGGTAGCCTGAAACATTTTATGGATTGTCAGCGTTCCATTTTGATCTCCCGTCCAAGTAAATCCCGGAAGGCCGTGTCTCTGGCAGATATCAGCACCAAGACCTACCAGCGCTTCCAAGGCGGCATCACTTACCCTCCATTCGGGAGCACCGGTGGAGTTGACCACTTCAACGGTAATCGCCTGTGTGTCGTTTCCTTCGTCCCCACTTGTCCACGCTCTGTATTCTTCGGGAACACAAAGAATGATGGTGCCGTCGCCTCCAATCACATAGTTGGCAGAATTTCCGTATCTGTTAAAGTTTTTTGCGATGGTTTCCGGTGCTGCACCAACAACAGCTGCGTGATGAGGCGTAAATTTGAGGATCGGCTTTTTTCTTTCGTTGTAATTGCTGGTTAGAATCTCTTTGGTTGTAAGTGTGCTTTTCATAACAATCACTCCTTTTTCATGGGGGGAATTTCCCCCTCAAAATAAACATTTTTTGCTATTACGGATTCGCAAGAGTCCATTTTCCATTTACTACTTTGAGAATTTTGCCGTTGTCGGCTTCGGTAACGGCAGGAAGAACAAGACTATTTTGCTGATATACTTCAGAATAGAAATATTCGTAATCGTCATATTCTTCATTATAAGTTAATTCATATTCGAGAAAATAGGTTTGTCCTACAACTAAAGGATTTTGTGAAGAATAATCAGCATCTACTGCAACCGCCCAAACAATACCCTCATAGATCATGCCATCCGACCAATCGTATGGTGATATTCCGTCTACTCTTTCTAGAGTATACAAGACTATCTTCTGCCTAGTAGGATAATCGTACTTATCAAGTTCGGAATACCATCCAATACTACCATATGCCTTATCGAAGTACAAATAGTGACCACCATCGCCAGTTGTTACTATACTAGTGACTCTATATTCTCCTGATATTGCAGGTACAAATCGATCACAACCGTCATCATAGATAAAATCAATAAACTTAGTAGAATCAAGGTTTTCTCTCTGCACAAGCATACTTGACACATCATTAGGAACATCAAGAAATTCTCGGAATTGTCTCTTGATGGTTTCCGAGCCTGTGACGGTCTTTTTGTGAATGTCTATCTCAAAGTCGGTTTCCGTTCTCCAGCCATCTTCATAATAGCCTTCTTCCTCGTTATATTCATCATAAAAGTTTTCCGACTTCATTCGGATTTTGCCATTTGCAACAACTATATCGCTTTTTACAGGATATTCGTAATCTTCATAAGCATAACCTTCATAAACGCCACGGACATAAACACCAGCACAAAGGTCAGAATTTTCACCCCTATACTCGTCACTATAACCACCTTCATATTCCTCGTCATACTGATTGGGATTGAATACAACAGACCTACCATTGTCGCTGTTAACCTTACCTAAAAGGCTATTGTTTGTGGTGGTTTTGAAAGAATTGAACGTTTGAACGTGACTGTTTAAATCCTTTTCCAGCTTTTCAACTTCAGCCTCAAAGCCATCCACGCTTTGAATTAAATCCGTCAATACATCGAATTGCGCATCCCCTGAGATATCCTCTGAGCCATTGGCGGCTTCTTCCACAAGCAGTGAAAATGTGGTACACGTCAGTTTGCTATCCGCCTCAATGATGGAAATATCGCAATTGACATACCCCTTGTGTTCCAGAATCCACGAATGAATTGGGAGGTTTGCCGTGCCATCGGAGTTTACCGTACCAAAGAAACTTTGGGATTGTCCGTCGCTTCTTACTGCGTTTATCGTTACCTTTGCGGAAGGCGTAATGTTTATTTTTTCGCCTTCATTCGCAAAGGTTGCATTTAGAAATCTTGAATTGCTATCGTTTTGCTTTGCCGCGATAGCCTGAAATATATTTGGTTTTGACACTTCAACCGTAATCGGTTTAATGACTGTAGCCATATATTGTCCTCCTAATCTATCAAATCAAATTCTTGCACCCTTTCTATAATTTCATTCACAAAGGAATTGCCCTTTAGGCTTTTATACCTGTCGTAAGAATCCATCATACTTTGCAATTGATAATGGGTAATTTTTTTCTGATCCTTGCAGCGGTCGTAGATATCCAAGATGTCGTTTCTTAGGGTGCATTTTGTGGATTCGTTGATGTTTTGAGCAAAGCCCCAGAGGATGCCTACCTCACCGAAAAAGAAGGTAATCAGTACCCAATATTCTTTTAAAAAATCGAGAATTTCCAATTCTTCACCTCCTTAACCGGTTGTTTTGGTATAATAAATCATGATATACAGGGACGTTGTTTGTAAAATTAGTCTGTTGTAGATCGTAACCCCTAACTCAAAACAGATATTGGTATTGGTAAGGTAATAGTGCCCATCCCAACCCGCATTTCCATAGAAATTAGAAGGGAATTTTCTGTATTGACCACCAGAATTCCACACCTCTTCTGTTTTTACGATTTCTTTTATATTTTTGATGCCGTGTGGAATATCAATGTTCTTCCCTGTTGTGGATTCTACCGTCCCAAAGTGGCTTGGCCCCAGCGAGATGATTCTTCTATAAAGAGGTTCACTGGTAAACCAATACCCAACCTTGTGTTCTTCCAGAAAATATTGTTCTTGGTATTCAAATTGTTTTGCCTCAACAAATCCTGTTGCAGAAATACCTTCTTCCACTTGGAAATTCCAAAATGAATGGGTAGTTCCACTCTTATTTACGTCGTATCTTAAAAAGTAAACACCTGTGGCTGGAGCTGTGAAGGTTTTGGGGTTGCCGTCAATTTTTATATACGTGGTGTACTGCTTGTCTTTTAACAGGTACGTTTCAACCGTATCTGTAGCATTGGCACCACCCCAAGTTCCATCTGTTTCACAACGAAACGTATATTTTTTGTCTTTTTCTAAGCGACAGTAATAACCAGTTACGATCGTATGGTCGTCCCTTGTTGCGGCAAGAGTTAATTTGTTGGTTTCGGTGTAAGGCGTGTATAACAGATTTTTACACTTGATACTGTTAAAAGATCCCAAACCATCAATTTCAAAACTGCTTTTGTTATGGGGGAAGCAGTTGACGCCGACGGAGTTTTTTTCTGTATCAATAAAAAGCGGGAAAACACCTTTGCCTAACGTGTGCTCCTTGTTGTAAGTTGCTCCGAAAGCATCTGTCACAACAACATTGAATACATAGACTTTGTTCTTATCTAGGGACAGTGTTTGCTTTGTCTTGTCACCAATGGTTACAAATGAGCCATAGTTTCCCCCGGACGCTTTGTAGCGGTATTGTATGGCCATTGTGTTTTTGCCGTTTACACTGGAAACAGCGCCATCCACCGTTAAATAGCTTGTATCCTCGTAATTATTAAGCCTTTGCAGGGTAACAAGGGCCGTAGGATTGCTATGGGCAAGAACTGTTACCGTAATTGTTTTGGAGGCAGTTAGTCCTCTGCTATCTGTTACCGTTAAAGTAAGGTTTACATTGCTTCCGCTATTCACAGTCCCCAAATCATACGATCCCGCTGCCGTCCAAGTTCCTGTTTTTCCGTTGCAGGTCACAACATATTTTGTGATGCTTCCTGCACCTTTGTTGGGAGTTGCAGCAGCAAAACGAGCTAATAAGGTCGATTTATTCTGAACAATGTGCTTGCTATTCCCGGTAATTGCCACCGTAGTTGCAGTATTATCAATGTAATCAAAGGTATTGATTGTGGGTGTTTCCGTTCCTTTGATGGAATATTTACCGCCTGTTATGGTTGGATTGCTACTTCCATAGGTAACTTTCACCTTATACGTTCCGCTTTTTGCATTGGGGATACTCTTATATAAATTTGCAACAGAAGCATCACTGCTGATACCATCATGATATGCTGCAGTTGTGGTGCCACTAGCTATAATGGAGTTATCTGCACCAATGAATTGCCAAGTCAAAGATCGATTCAATGGGTTATAAAAGCCAATTTTCACTACATTCCCTATAGTAAAATCAGGAGTTGAGTTGCAGTAAGGGTAATTATATGTTTTGAAACTCTGATTGCTGCCTTCCGTCCATAAATCGGTGTCAGCTCTTCTGAATTTAAGCTTCAAATTATATGTGGTATTAGGGGCTAAATTCGAAATTTTGAACCATCCGCTTTTGTTATCCGCTGCCAAGGTTTCGCCGTCCGTAGCAGAGCCAATCCAAGTGGTGCCGTTGTCAAAGCTATAATAGGTGCTACTTCTTGGTACATTGACACTCCATTTCACAACCGCACTCGTTTCCGTTTTATTGGTAATTTCAACGGAGTTAATCGTTAAATATCGGGGAATGGTCGTGAGAACCATGGAGCCACTTGCACTTGCATTACCGCTGGTGTATGATTGCCCCGTTTTATCCGTTACACTAAAACTAAATGCAACCGTCTTTGTGCCATCTGCATTATGACCGACTCCAACAGATCCGCTTCTCAGCGTTACGGTGCTATAGCCATCGTAATTTGGGATCGTCCCCGGATATTGAATGCCGTTTATGGTGAAAACATAGGAAATACTGGAACCCCACCCCTCCCAATTCCAACTGGTTTGCACGGGGCTTAAAACGAAACTAAATTTTAAATTGGTGTAGTTTTTGTCAATCACTGCACTATCTTCTGTTATATTGAGTGTATATTTATGGTAGCCTCTGGAACCATTTGCAGAAATGCTTGCCATCTTTCCACCTCCTTATATTAATGCTACAAAGCCAACGCCACGGTTTTCAGAGGTTGATACGGGGACAATTTTAATCATTCCCGCAATTTGGATTTCCCCCTCAACCTCGGCGTTTTTCATATGAAATACGTCACCATCCGCCCAATAAATGTGATTTCCGTTTTTATCGTAGCCGGAAAGGCCGTCTTGTGCATTGAGTTTTACATAGTCTCCGTTTTCGGCGTAAACCGTAAGACCGGTGCTTTCTGCTGTGAAAATGAGTTTATTGGAATTATCGTACAATTCAAACGTTCCGCTTGTATTGTCGTGCCCTCCTAATTTCAAGGTGCCACCATTGATAATGGATGCCGACAGAACACCTGACGTAATGAAATCGGCAACAATTTGACCGTCTGACGTAATTGCCGTTTTATACGGTCCGATATAAGCATTACCCGCCGGATTGTAGGAATACCCAAGCCCCTCCTTATTCCAGCGCCAAACCTTGGTTGCCAAAGGGATTTCTTCCGAATCCATTACCAAAATTTCATCGGGTTTCCCATCGTTATTGGTGTCGCGTAGGACAACGTATCCGCCCCTATTGCCGGAAATCGAATTGGTGGCATTGATAATGGCAGTTTCAAGGGTTGTATAGACCCTTTCAATTTTTTGCCCCACGGTTTCATAGGAATTGGAAAATTCGCTTTTTAATTCCCCCGAGCCGCGGCATTCAATGGTGTCGCTCAAACCACCACCGATTTTTAAAATGTGGCTCATAACAAGAACGTTGTGCTCTGCGCCGTCCTTATCCAATACCTTTACAAGATCTCCCGCTTGAAGGGCGGGGTTTCCGCGCCACTTGACCCCACACGGGGTATATGAGAAATTCTGCACCGAAAGAAAGATATCGCTTGCCATATCAATGGTCATATAGGGATTTTCAAAAGTAATATTTAAGCCACTCGCCCCTTCCCCTCTGACAATGGGATTTTCTTTTGTCCCCGTTGACAAAGAAGAAACAGCAAGTGTCTTATTGGTATAGCGCTTAAAACCATTCAGATACTGATCCCTGCGCGCTAAGGTGATGCCGCTATCCTCGAACCACACGATTTCAAGTTCGCCGTCACGATCAAACCTTGCAAATCCTCCCAAACACCCGGCTACATAGCCTACCGCCTGTGCATAGGTAATATCTAAATATGGAAAATCCGCTATGGTGTATGAAGGCAGCGTGCGTGCTTTCAAGGTAACGCCGCATTTTGTGTATAATTGATTTTTCAGATCATCGTATACAGCTTGCAGGGTCGTTTGGCTTCCAACAGAAGCGTTGTATTTTCCTGTCATTTTGCAAAAGCCGTCGTAAGCCGTTAGCGTTAAATTCTTAAAATCATTGTTTGTTTCCGGGACTGCACCGTAAAACACACCAAGGGGAATCCATTCGTAGGTGATCGGGTTATCGTTCAATAAGAGCCCTACTTCTGCTTTAAACTGAGCGCCGTCGTAATCGATATCGGTCGGGGGATCAATCATATGAACGGTGATCTTATTCGAACAGACACAGCCCATGGTAAGCGTATCCCCTGACATTACCATTTCATCCAGCGCCATATTCTGAAGGCTTGCGCCTGTCAGTTCGGTAGACGAACCAAAGGTGAGTTTTAAAGCAAATTTTCTATCATTTGAAATGATTCTGTTTGCAAAAGCTTCACTAACTGCGTACATTGGATTCACCTACCTTTCAATAAAGTTTGCGGAAAGTCCTTCCCACAGATATTTCCCTTTTTCATCGTTCCACACATACATTGGTGTGGATCTGTCACCCACGTAAAATTCACCTTCACGATACATCCCGTCGTGGGCATCCGGATAACGAAGGGAAAAGAAAACGCTATCCATTGCTTTGAGTAGTGCCGACATTTCCACCGGCTCCATGGGCGGCCAAGTTAGGTTTAGTTTTCTCTTGACCGCCACTCGATCACGGAACATTTGTCCCTCTTGGTTTCTTCCGGCACCTTCTTCTGAATCGAGATCGTAAAGATCCCAAGTCAGCGTCTTAGGGTCTGCGATATCAATTTTATTGATTTGTAAAATTGCCACCTTCACACCCCCTTACACCATAAGCGGACTTGAGCCGGTTTGCATTACTTTGCCGTTGTGGTATTGAATCACCTTTTCACCCACCACGTCACCGTCAATCTCATTGATGATACGGATGGTTTGTGATCCGCCCTTATTCACGGAATTTGCTGCCGTCATAGCGCGATACACACCCGCTTCAATACCGGAAATGATTTGGTCGTTGTTGGCAACGGCCGTTTTTCTGCCAATGGAACCGACAAGCTCAGGCCCTGCTTCACGGGCAACGAACATCTGTCCTGCGCCAACAATTCCACCCTCAGCAAGAAGTGGAATTTGAGGGATATTGATCGTTCTCAACGATGAAAACGGCTTGATCCCAACGACTTCTACCCCTTTAATCCAGTTCAGAGCGACGTTGATTCCGTTAAACGGAACGCTGACGACGGAGTTGATGCCTCGAATGAGCCCATTCACAATGACCTTAAATGCTGAAACGATACCGTCTTTAATATTCACGAAAATATCACCTGCCACTGAAAAAATTTTGACGATTCCTTTCCAAGCGTCTGTGAAAATATTTTTAAAGAATGTTGCAACGTTGCTAAATATAGACTTAATGCCTTCCCAAGCCCAAATAGCCCCATTCTTTAAACCTTCCCACATTCCAGAAAAGAATTTTGCTACGGGCTGAATCACCCAAGTGTTGATCCAACCGCCAATGGTAGAGAAAACGGATTTGATTCCTTCCCATACCCAAATCGCGCCGTCTTTGATGCCATTCCACATCCACAAGAAGAAATTCGCCACAGGCTGAATGATATGGACGTTGAACCACTCAGAGGCGATTCCCCAAACGACTTTAATAATTTCCCAGCAGCCGCTTGCGATCACGCCGATGTTATAGAAAATATCCTTTATGGTTTGCCATATGCTTCCGAAAAGTTCTCCAAACCACTCCACAGCGGGAGTAAAGAACACCACAATGGCATTCCAGCAATTAGATGCCGCTTCGGAGATTTGATTCCACAGAGAGACGAAGAAATTGACAGTCGGCTGGATCACCCACGTATCAAACCACTCGGCGGCGCTGTTCCAAACAGCGACAATGCCGTTCCATAAAGAGACGAAGAATCCACCGATTGCCACACAGGCTTCACTGCACCAAGCAACAACGGCATCCCAATTTTGAACCAAGAGGATAATCCCATCAATCAAAAGACCCACCGCAACACCAATCAGTGCGCCAAGCGGACCACCAATGGAACCAATCATTGCGCCGATTCCCGCACCCATCAGAGTGGTTCCGGCGGGAATGAGAATGGCGCTCAGCCAATCAAGGCCGTTTTTGATGGCATCCCACAGACCGATAAAGAGCATTCCGACACCGGCGGCAATCGATGCAATGGCACCGCCGATTAAGGCGGCTCCAAAGAATTTACCGATCATGGCACCGCCGGCAACGAGCATTCCGCCACCACCGAGGATTTCAGCAAAATTGGCACCGTTCAAGCCTTCTTTCATGGCATTGATAATGCCTTCGCCTTCCAGCGCAAATCCGGTAATGGCTAAAGTAACGCCGAGGAAAAGAAGTCCTTTTTTACCAATGGATTCAAGGATTGCCTTC
Organism: Ructibacterium sp.; assembly: GCA_045635425.1. Lineage (GTDB taxonomy): Bacteria > Bacillota > Clostridia > Monoglobales > Monoglobaceae > Ructibacterium. The sequence goes on from JAZRCD010000218.1 coordinate 25,091, forward strand.
AGCCCACCTGCTTTTACAATTGCCTTTTGCAAATCAAGAATGAGGCTTGTAATTTTCCAAGCCGCAATGCCAATGGCAATCAGCCCCACAAAAGTCAAAATGCGCTTCATTTTTTCCTTGATTTCATCCATCTTGCTGGTATCAAGATTTTTCAGGAAATCATATTCAAGGGGCTTCATTCCGCCAAGTGCGCCGCCTGCTCCGCCGCCGCTTCCGCCATCTGCGCCGCCACTATCAGCATCGGGGCTACTTAGGATATTGAGTTCATCAAATCCCATGAGCTGTTTCTTGATTTTTTTCAAGGTGTCGCTCGTTCCCCCGATGGCCTCTTCCCCTGCTTCCAGATCGTCGGCGTAGCCACCGGTATCAAGACCGGAATAATCGATTTTCGGAAGTTCAAAGCCAAAGAAATTGGCGATGGCGTTTGCCGCATCGGTAAGAATGCTGACCATTGCTTGCACATATGGAATAAACTGAGCCACTAGCACACTGACAATGTTACCCAAGGCACGCTTCATCTGAGTCAACTGCGCCGTTAAGATTCTCATGGCGTTGGCAGGGGTAACAAGGGTTCTTGCCATATCTCCTTGCACAAGGATGGATTTCTCCATAATATAGTTGTAACGAAGGAGTGATTTTTCAGCCTGCGTCATGGTGCGAACGGATTTTTCAATCCCCTTGGCAAGGGCGTATTCCTGCAAGCTGGCCACCGTAGTATCAATACCAAATTCACGAAGACCCTTAACCTGACCCGCCATAGCGGATGAAAGTTTGTCAAAGGCCGCTTCCACAGACGTATTGAAGAAAGACGCTAAATCGTATGACAACTGCGTAAGGTTTTGCGACATTGTATTGGCCGATTCTTCCGCCACACCAAAGCCGGAAGTCAATTGCTTAAAGGTACCCTGAAAATTCATCCACTCCGCAATATCAATACCAATGAGTTTTTGTACGCTTTCTGCAAAGGCATAGGAACTTTCCGACGCGTCACCCATTGTTACATTGAAGAGGTTTAAGGTTTCAACGTAATTGTTGCTTTCGGTAAACCAGCTGCTCATCGTCTGAGCAGCAGATTGAAAGGCACCGTGCAGGGTACGCCATTTGGATATATTCTTCGCAAGCTTATCGGAAAAGCTTTGGGTGGTTTTGCTTGTTTTTTTGGTAGCGCTATCGTATTTGGTGGTAGCGCTGGCGGCTTTATTCACCGCATTTGTGGTCTTGTTAAATGAATTTGCAATGGTAATGTTGGAAACGGCACTGCCGCTTAGGGTATCTTTGAGCTTCTCGAGCTTCTTGATCAGAGAAGTTAAAGCCCTTGTCGCATTCTTGCTATCGGCTGTGATTTGAATATTTAATTCATCAATCGTAAGAGCCATAAAACCCCTCCTCAAAATTTCTTTTGGCTCAAGGCTCTATGGCTCTGGCTCTTAACTAAATTCTCCATCCAGAGAGCAGCTTTCTCTTGTTCTTTCTGAACTTCGATTGCTTTCTCTATCTGCGTTTTTTCCTTTTTAAAGATGTCGTATGGCTGTTTTGCATAATCCTTTGCAGGGGGCTTGGTTTTCCCCATACCCCTGAAAGCGTTATGCAGGGCTGTGGATACGGCGTCGTATACATACATCCCTTGCAGCCAAGCGTTATGGTTTTTTTCTTCTTGCTTTAAGCGATACGCCTTGCGGTAGTATTGGGCGAGCTTTGGATCTCCTTCCCAATACTCCGCATAGGACATACCAATGGCAAGATAAAAGGGGAAACTTTCTTCAAAAATTTCCGTATTCGTTTTTGGCGCGGGGGACGTTTCTGTTAGAAATTCGCCTCCCACGCGATTGCGTTTCCCGCGTCAATGGCTTCGTCATCCATTAGCGTTTCCATCGGCTCTGAATACATTTCTGCAAGTTTTTCAATCAAAGCCTGTTTATTGGTAAACAGTTCAAAGATTTTATCAATCGTTTTCTGCTTGGTATCAAACCTATGATGCGCCTTGAATGCACCGGAGAAAAGTTTCGGAAGGGTGCTCATCGGTTTATTTACCACATCCCCCGCCACAAAGCCTTCTCTTTCCATCTGCTTAATGCTTTCTCTTGTAAATTCAAGGGTATATTCTTTTCCTTCGTATTCAAAATTTAATTGTTTTGCCATAGATACGTCCTCCTTTTCCTTTATGCGCCGGTAGTCGATTTGGTTTCCCAAGCGGGAGCGTTGGTAGGCGTAATGAATACGCTCGTTTCATACACAGAACCTACGGTAGCCCCCGGCATACCCATTTTGGCAGGCTGACCTGTGAAGAACACCGACTTTTCCAGCTGAGGGTGTTTTACCTCAAACCAAATCGATTTTCCGTCCTTTTTTGCTGTGTCGTAAGCCGTTACCAGCGCACTCCAAGCCGCTTCCAGTTCTGTGGTAAAGTTTGCCAAGAAAGAAAGCGCGCCGCCAAGGTCCTTAAGACCCTCAATGTAGGTTTTGTACTCTGGTTCCGAAAGGGTTCTGGTTTCCTGCGTTTCCGGTTCAGGGTTCATTTCAGGGATTTCTTTTAGGTCCGGAATGACCTTATACCCTGTGGTAGGTCTGGTTTTTGCCGTCGTTTCAACGGCATATCCAAGCGTGATGCCTGCTGTTGACATTGCAATTCCCATAAGTTTTACCTCCGTTAAATTACGTTATTTTTTCGAAATCTTGCCATTCTGCGGCTGATGCTGCTATCGCCATTGGGGATCGGCTCGCAGAACGTTCTTTCATAGCCAAGGTCCATCATCAGATCCGAAATCGTACTTACAATTTCCTTTGTCTGAGCCTCTTTCCCTTCTCTGAGGTTGCTATATACCTCCGCCTTGTAATCTTCTCCCACCACGTTTTCAAGGCTGAAAAACGTGGCGTACTCCGTTTTTACGGCATTGTTTGTTTGCACAAGGGACACTGCGGGGAATTTTGGCGGTGTATCGGAAATTTCGGCACCGATCACGAAAATCCCTTTGTATTTGCCGCGCAGTCCCTCTGCAACGGTCTCAAACACTTCCTTTTCCTTATCAATCAAGAGAGAACACCTCCTTTGCAATCCCCGCAAATTTGTTTTGGAGTTCCAAAGCCGTCTGATACATAAACGGTCTTGCTTTCATACCCTCTGTAAATCGAAAGGTGCCGTCATCGGTAGGATAAATCCAGCCCACTCTACCTTCTTTTGTGGTAAAGATTTTGGTGCCGGTCGCATACCCCCAAGCGGCGCGGGAAAGATATTCTCCGTTTTGATGAGGACTATTCTGCCCTACCACACCCGTTCCGAATTCCACAAAGGCAACGTGATCGCTTGCGACTCTGACAAATCCGGCATTCAGTAGCGGAGAAAAATATCCATCCACTCCCGAAAGCAAATCCCCCGTAGCCAAAGCCCCAAGACTTACGATTTTTACTCTTGCGATGTCAGCGCCGTAGTCTATCAGTCGCTGCACCAAGATGCGGGTTTTGTTCTCCACCCCTTTTTGGTATTCCTGCAATTCTTTGATTGCTTTTGCTACGCTTTCCGGATCGAGTTTTACATTGATATTTTTCATGATACGTTCACCTTCTCAACGGCAAAGCGAATGCAGTTTGGGGTACGGCTGACGGCTTTCACAATGTAATTATGGGTGTCGGTAGGGTCTCTGCCGTCAAGCCACAGGTGGGAATACTCATCAATGGGGCAAGTTAAATCGTGTGTTGACATTTCACGATCATACTGTAAATCCGTACCGAATGCCTGCTGCGAAGCCTCGCCTTTGTTTCCTGAAATGGAAATTGCCATTGGAATGGGTTCCCCATAGGTTTTCACATTTTCGGTATTCCCCCATTCGTCTTTGGCTGTATGAACGCTCAAAAGCGAATACCATATTCTTTGTCTGTTTCGCCTTAAATCTCTCATACAACACCTGCCTTCGGGGTAATCTCCCTCAACAGTTCCTCCGACACACCGGCACTTGCATAACTACGGGCAATGCCATTTTCGCTGTGGGAAAGCTGCCCCTCTGCGCCCCACTTGTTGTACATTTCGATGGCGATACGGATTTGAAGGTCCTTGTATTTCGGCTCAATTTCCTCGGGCCACTCACCAAAAGGAAAACGGCGGGACAGAATGACCGCCTTTGCGCTTTCCAAGAGATCTTCCAGCTCTACATCCGTTACGTTTTCTGTGATTCTTATTTTCAAGCGTTCCAGCTGCGTCATTCTGCCTCACCGCCTTTACTCTTTAACCGGCTGCGCCAAGGGTAATCTTGACAGCCTTTGTTGCGTCAGTCAGTGCTACAAGGTAGTACTTTCTTAAAAGGATCGTATTCTTACGGATGTTTGCATCCTCAGAATCTCTCGGAGGCTGTTCCACCTCAGTACCCTTCTTGTTGAAAAGCGTTACGGCTTCCTTCATACCGATTACGATGGTACCGGGAGTAGCATCTTTCTTTGTGTAAAGGTTAATACCTGCAACCGTTCCAACGTAGCCGCTCTTTACGAATGCCTCAATGTACTTCAAGTCATCTTTCAGGCTCTTTCTGATAGACGCCATATCCGCAGGAGAAACAAAACCAAAGATTGATACGTTTTCAAGGTTTTCAAGGTTCAGTTTTGCCTGAGCATCCACAAATGAATCAAAGTCAAATTTCGCAGCCGTTACTGCAAGGGTTGCCTTATTGAACTCCGCAAAAATCTCTGCATTCACCGTGTTGAAAAGGTCCGTACCCATG
>JAZRCD010000219.1:0-5327 GCA_045635425.1 Ructibacterium sp.
AATTATACCGCTCTAACTCGGTACGAAGAGCGGAAATTTTCTCTTTGGCATCTTGGATATTCATAGGGTTTCCTCTTTTCTATGTTTGAAATCCTTTTCTACTTCTATTATACCCAAACGGAAGGAAAGAATCAAGCATTAATCTCCGTTTAGCATATAGGTTTGGGGGACGGTACCGATGATGACACTTTCTGCTAAGGGTACCTCGGTGTGCACCTCTCCGTCCAGGGAGGAAAAGACCCCTGCAATCCGCACAGGAATCCTGATGGAAAGGCTTAATTGTTGCCGTGTCTGGTTGATGCCTGCCGCATCAAAGGTGTCTAAAAACTGAATCTCAATCCGATGAGAGGCGTAAACTGACAAAGGGACAGGAACCCCAAAACCAGTCATCATGGTGTCTGAAAAGAAGGCGCCTATGGGGACTCTTGTCACCACGGTGCGGTGTTCTTCCATTACATTTGCCACACGGGTTGCAATGGCAGTTTTCACCCGATTGGCGGCAATGTAGTCGGTAACAATATTTTCGATGGTGCCATCCTCGGCTTTGTCCTCCTGCAAGATGGAGCCGGCACGGAGATTCTCCGCTTCCAAAGCCTGAGTTGCCGCCAGATTGATTTCTGAAATCAGTTGATTGTTCAGGGTGGACATTGCCATCTCCTGGACAAGAGGCCCCATCCGTTGCTCCGCAAAATAGGCAAACCATAGCCCAACCCCCAAAAAAACCACCCAAAAGACAAGCCACGGATGAGATTTCCCGGGCGTTTTTTTGGGGAATCGCTTTCTTTTGCATCGATATCGAAGTTTTCGAATAAAGACAGTCAGGATACCACCTCCCTTTCTCTTATGGTATGCGGTTGGGCCGCCTTGGTGCTTGTTTGGATTTTCCTGAAAATACTGGACTTTTTGGGAAAGTTGTGATATATTGAACAAAGGAAATATAAAAAGGGGGAGAGATATATGACAAAGCGAATCCTTAGAATCGGCTGTATACTTTTGTTATGCTGTATGATGTTTCCTGTAGAGGGGTTTGCCGCAGAGGAAGAATCCTTGTTGATAGAAGAAGCATGGGAAAAGCCTGCGTGTAGCCTTCGTTGTGAGGTAGAGGAATTGCCGGCGGCGGAAGTGTCGGAACAGACGAGTGTCTATTTGCTCTCCTCCTCTAAAACCATGGAAGAGACCTTGTATGACGGATGCTATGTTATGGCAGAAATCATTGACATAAGTCAGTATAACATAACACCGAATGAATTTGAGAGAAAATATCACTCGTTTTGCATGATGAATCCGGAACTCCTTTTGGATACAGCGTGGAGTTGGCGCATCATAGACGGAACCGTACGACAGATTAAGCCATATTATCTGTTTCCTCAGGAGGAGATGGCACTCAGACGCCAAAATCTGAAAAAAGCCATATCTTCCTATGCGGCAAGGGTGTCGGAAATGTATCAGGATCCTTTGGAGCAGATACTCTATCTTCACGATTCTCTTGCGGCAAATTGTGCATATGATAGCGAGGCAGCCGAAAAATCAGAAACAGGAGAAATGACCGCCGAAGAGGCATTGGCTTTCCATTCCTACGGATTGTATTTTAACAAAAAAGCGGTGTGTCAGGGATATGCCCAAGCCTTTTATTCCATCTGTTTGGAACTGGGGTATGAGGTAAGTTTCTGTCGGAACGATGGTCACATCTGGAACTATATCAAGATGGACGGGGAATGGTATCAAATCGATGTAACCTGGGATGATCCCACTCCGGATCAGGAAAATACCGCCATTCACCAGTACTTCCTTTGCTCCGATGAGGTCATGAGCGATCATGCGCCATCTCAGTGGTGGACACCTTTGGAAAGTATTCCCGCGTGTAACAGTACCAAGTATGAGTCGGGATATCTTTTTAACTTCCCTGCGCGAAAATCCATAGTGAAGAAGGATGGATATTATCGGTTCATTTATGGGGGACGGGAGTTCGTCAGTGATCAGCTCTGGACAGGAAAGGTGCTTGTTACGGAACCGAAGAATGGTGTCGTATACTACCTCTATATGGAGGAGACCACAGAACCGATGACCCTCTATCTGGCCTATAAGGATGCAGAGGGAATTCTTCGGGGCGGTGAGGCTTCCCTCAGAAGCGGTGAGGTTATGGAACGACAGCAAGGAGGGCGGATTCTTTATAACTATATATTGCCCCAAAAACCCGGAAACACTGCAACATCCACCCTCTATATTCGTGACGAAGCAACCCAGACCCCTTGCGGATCTACGTTGCAGTTTTAAATAAGAAAATAAGACAAAATCATGACAAACGGAGGTAGTTTCTTATGAAGAAGTTGGTAGCAAGTCTGCTTACAGTTGTGCTGATGGTCAGTGCTTTGAGCATGGTGGCCTTTGCGCACAAAGTGCCTATGTATGCCTTAGACGGCAGAGTCATCACTGTGGAAGAAAACGAGGTGGAAGCCCATCGTCAGGTGGGTTGGTACTACGGACCTCCCGTGACCATGTATGCCTTGGATGGAAGAACTTTAACGGTTGGTGAGAATGATGTGGAAGCCTATCGTCGGGTGGGATGGTACTACGGAAAGCCCATCACCATGTATGCGAAAGATGGCAGAACGCTGACCATTGGCGAAAATGACATTGAAATGTATCGTCAGGTAGGTTGGTATCTCCCTGAGGAGTTGGACTATTCCGAGGATATTCTCAACACCATCTATAAGTTCGACTACATGGCGGTGTACCGAAACTTTATCAACTATTATAACAACAACTGGACCATCGCTCCGCCTACCAATCATCTTCTTCCCATGCAGTTTACGGTAGGAGAAGGTAATGCAGAGTTTCAGGATGCCTATGCAATCGACGTAGATAACGACGGAGTCTTGGAACTGGTAGCATTGTTCTCTGATTACAATTATGGCGCAATGGTGGTATATGAGTGTAAAAACGGACAGGTCACCGAAGCCTACCGTCGTGGCGGATTTGGATATGACTATAATCCTTTCCTTGAGTATGCCTTGTATAAAAATGGGTCAGAGTATGGCTTTTTGGAAGTTGAGGAGTATTATGATGAGTCCAGTAGCATCATCCATTTGGGCTGTCGTTTGAATAAAGGAACGGAAGGTATTTTGGTCGGTGCAAAAATTTATGAAAATAATCCCGACTGGAATGAATATAAGGTGTATAATCAGCCGTCCAATCAAAATGAAGCCGAAAACTACATGAATCAGATGGATTCTTTTGCCGAAAACGGAACCTTCCTGTTTTCTGCTGGATGTTATGAACAGGATTATGAAGGAAATCTGCCTGATTGCGACCTTGCCACGGGGACCAATCTTGAAAAGTACTGCATGCCGGATATTATTCAGGATTTGGACTTTTACACCAAGTGTGCCAAGAAAGAGTATATCCCCGATCTGACCTTGGGTGCCTTCTATGTTTACCAATACGGCTATTACTACGAGGCGTTGGATCTTTGCAATCAACTCTTAAAGACCGAAGGTATTAGCAAAGCGCAGAAAGAGGAAATCAACGGGATTATCAACAATTGTAACCAAAAGCTTTTCGGCAATACGGTTTCTGTCGTTGAGGAAATTCAGGCTATGATTGATGGTGGTCAGTATTACGAGGCCATGGAAAAGATTGGCGAGTGCCGAAAAGGTTTCTGTTCCCCCGAGCAACTGAGCCTTTTGGATTCCTTGGAGAGCACCTGCAAGGACAAGATTTCTGCTTACGAGACCAAGATGAGCCAGTACACCACCATCTATGCCAAGAGTGGTATGGAGTTGTATGTGCAGAATAAAGAGGTACAAGGATATCTGGATTCGGGGGTGTGGTTTTTAACACCGCAGAAGACCTGGTACCAGATGAAGCAAGCGGCATATCAGTATGCGAAGAACGAACTCTCGCAATGGCTATATAATCCTAAAGCTGCAGAATATCCATACATTAGTGAAGTGGATTTTTGGAAAGAAAACCAGGATGGAAGTCAAGCAGTGTATGTTATAGAATTTTCCATGTGGGCAAGGGATCAAGATGGAATTCGGAACTTCTCGTCCTATACCTGCACGTTATCCTGTAATCCGTACGGATTTTACGAGTGTGATATCTATAATGATTATTGATAAAAAACACATCCCCTGCAAAATTTTTGCAGGGGACTTTTTTGGGTCTAATTCATTTGACTTTTGGGTAAAATGGGAGTATAATAGAAAAACCGAAGTTTAAGGAGGTGAGATGTATGCCAAAAGAGAAAAAGGACACGGTGATTGCACAGAATAAAAAAGCCTACCACGACTATTTTGTGGACGAGACCTACGAGGCGGGACTTTCCTTGTCGGGCACCGAGGTAAAATCCATTCGTGCAGGACGGGTGAACCTGAAGGACAGTTATGTTTCCTGTAAGACGGGGGAGGCCATCTTGATTGGTATGCATATCAGCCCCTACGAGTTCGGGAATAGTTTCAATCACGAACCCATGCGGTCAAGACGGCTTCTCCTCCATCGACGGGAGATTAATAAGCTCATTGGCCTGACCCAGCAGGAGGGATATACCCTGATTCCGTTAAAGCTCTATTTCAAGGGCTCCTATGTGAAGTTGCAATTGGGTCTGTGTCGTGGTAAGAAGAACTATGACAAACGGGATGCCATTGCAGAACGGGATGCCAAGCGGAACATGGATCGTGCCATAAAGGAGCGGAATCGGTTCTAAGGCGGAACAAATGCGACAGAAACGGCGTCTAACCAAAGAGACACGGGGGTGTAAAGGTTTCGACGGGGTTGTAGAGACAAGGGGAGCGAGCCGCAGTGGGAACTGCGTTAAAATCCCAACTTTTAAATTAAACGCTAATAATAACTTAGCTTACGCTGCCTAAATTACGCAGCTGTCCTCTCTGATTTACCGCGCATCAGAATCAGGGCATCAACACAAGCGGTGAACGTGCGTCGGGAAAGCTTTGACTCGGCCATGCATCATGAAGCTACCGTCTTTGAGAGGTTGTCTGTGGACTCTCTTTGGCGGGAATCCTGACCATAGACTACGCTCGTAGTCGCCCTTTGGGGATACTTCTTCGGACAGGGGTTCAATTCCCCTCACCTCCACCAGAAAAAAGCACCAATCTTGACACAAGATTGGTGCTTTTTTCAATGAAGCGTTCCTTATGGAACATTAAGCAGCCTTCGGCTATGAAGTCGCTTCGCTAATGAAGTGTTGCTTTGCAACATTTCTTAAACGCTTCGCTTCATAAATCCGCAAAGTGGATTTACCTCATAGCGGCAAAGCCGCTGCTTCATATTTGCCGTTAGGCAAATGCTTCATTTACAAGTCGGATCGT
>JAZRCD010000220.1:0-2846 GCA_045635425.1 Ructibacterium sp.
GGTGGCATTGGTAGAGGCAGTAGAAAAATCCGGTAAGGTGTACACCTATGCGGAGAATTGCTGTTATATGCCCCACGCATTTGAAATGCGCAGACTTTATGAGGAAGGGGAACTGGGTGAGGTTACTTATGCAGAGTGCGAGTATCTTCACGACTGCGCACATTGGTGGCCAAGACTTACCTATGGTGATCCCAATCATTGGCGGAATCGTTTTCCTGCTACCTTCTACTGTAGTCATTCTTTAGGTCCTATCATTGCGGCGACCGGAATGCGCCCCGTTCAGGTAACAGGTTATGAGTGCCCCAGACGGGAGCGGGATTTTGAGGAAATGGCGGTTATCCACGGACCCGGTATCGAAATGGTAAAACTGGAAAACGGCGCAGTGGTAAAGAGTATCCATGGCCCCTTTACCAGAGAACATGCTTATCCTTGGAACTATCAGTTATACGGGCAAAAGGGTATGGCCGAGAGCGGTCGGTTCTACGAATCCAAACTATTGCACGTTTATAAAGAAGGGGAAGAACTGAATAAGGGTTCATGGCAGAAGTATGATCCCGTCACCGAACTTGCAAGACAGTATGCGGTAAAGGCTACTGATATGAAGGCGCATGCAGGCGCAGATTTTTATGCTCCCTATTTCTTTATCGAGAAGATCAAGGGAACCGAAAACGGCAGATACGCCATTGATATTTATCAGGCTCTGGATATGAGCATTGTTGGAATCTTAGCATGGAAGTCTGCCAACAACGGTAATATTCCCATTCAGGTTCCCAACATGAGAAATCCCGAGGAGCGGGAGGCGTATCGGAACGATCACGCTTGTACCACCCCTGAGGTTGCAGGAGATCAACTGCTTCCCAGAAGTGTATTCCCATATCCTGAGATTCCTGCAGAGAAGTATCAGGAAATCAGACAGATATTCTTGGACGAAGAAGCAAAGAAACAAGAAGAGAAAAAACAAGAAAAATAAGAAAAAGCAGGAAAGGACTTGAAGTCCTTTCCTGTTTATGGTATACTGCAGATAATATTTTGAAGTTTGAGGTGATTTTTTCCTTATGGACAGTAGTAGTACGGGTATGATAATCACATTGATTATACTTGTGATATGTTCCGCGTATTTTTCGGCAACCGAGACGGCATTTTCGTCTTTGAACCGAATTCGACTGAAGAATCTTGCAAATGACGGAAACAAAAAGGCAGAACTGGCTTTATATCTTACAGATCGATATGACGATTTGTTATCCAGTATTCTGATTGGTAATAATGTTGTGAATATTGCGGCATCTTCCTTGGCAACCGTGTTGTTTTTGAAATTCTTCCCTGATTATGGTGTAACGGTTTCTACCATTGTGATGACGGTAGCGGTTTTGATTTTCGGTGAGATTTCGCCCAAGAGTCTTGCCAAAGAATCTCCTGAGGCTTTTGCTATGTTCTCTGCGCCTTTGATGCGGATTCTTTTGGTGGTTATGACGCCCTTTAATCGATTGTTCGGTATGTGGAAGAAACTTCTGCAGAAGGTGTTCAAGACAAAGGAGAGTGCAGGTATCACCGACGAAGAACTCCTTACCATTGTAGAAGAAGCGCAAAGCGAAGGTGAGATTGACGAGGAAGAGGGCGACCTGATTAAGAGTGCCATTGAATTCAAAGATTTGGATGCAGGCGACATTTTGACATCAAGAGTTGACTTGATGGCAGTAGATGCGGAAGAAGACCATCAGGCAATCTATCGGATGTTTATGGAGAGTCGTTATTCCAGAATCCCTGTTTATAAGGATACCATTGATAATATTATCGGTGTCATTCATCAAAGAGACTTCTTTGTGATGCTTCACACCAAGGGACAAACCTTGCAGGATATTATTAAACCTGCCATTTTTGTTTCGGATTCCATTAAGATTTCCAAGTTGATTAAGCATTTGCAGAAGTCCAAATCCCATATGGCCATAGTTACTGACGAATACGGCGGCACCATGGGCGTTGTTACCATGGAGGATATCTTAGAAGAACTGGTTGGTGAAATCTGGGATGAGCATGATGACGTGGTGCAGGATATTGAGAAAATCGGAGAGAATGAATATCTGGTTTTGGGCAGTGCCGATGTGGAGGAGTTGTTTGAACTTTTCGAAATGGACTGTGATATCGAACAGAACACCGTCAGCGGTTGGGTCATGGAACAACTGGACAAAATGCCTGAGGTAGGGGATGCCTTTACCGACGAGTGTTTCCATGTTGTGGTAAAAGAACTTGACGGACGACGGGTCGGCAAAGTACAGATTGTTTATACTCCCCCTGTGGACGAAGAGGAAGAATAAAAAAGGAGCGGTTATCCGCTCCTTTTTTCGTTATCATTATTTAATGCCATTTAGCACTCTTTAGTGTGCAGAAAAATTGATGAGATTGGGTTGGTGCGAGTCTTTCTTGATATGTGTAGCACGTAACTGTCATTCTTCGGTGCAGTTACAAAAAAATTGCCGAACCTTGCGGCTCGGCAATCTCATTTTATCTTTAGATACATTATCACCGGCTTTGGGTGGAGCGTCACGCTCCTTTCAAGCACGATTGTCAAACCTACGCTTTGCCGTTGGAACCAAAGAGACGAATCTTCTCAATAACCTTAGCCTTTACATCTTCTCTTGCGGGCTTGATGTACTTTCTCAGGTCAAATACTTCGGTGTCTTCTGCCAGACAAGCACGGAGCTTATCGGTATAAGCGCAACGGAGTTCGGTATCGATGTTGATCTTGTTGATACCCAAAGAAACAGCCTTCTTGATGCTTTCTTCATCTACGCCGGATGCACCGTGGAGAACCAGGGGCATGTTCAGATCCTGCTTGATGGTGCTCAGAA
>JAZRCD010000221.1:0-3540 GCA_045635425.1 Ructibacterium sp.
GGGTAAAACCGAAACTGCCTGCGCCAATAAATGTAATTTTCTTCATTAGAAAGTTCCTTTCTTTATATAAAATTTATTTAATTTATAAGTTATTTTGAATAGATATAGCGTTCTCCGGGAGTAAATAGATGAAATTTTTGTGTAGGATTGATAGAACGGATATCCTCAACAAAACAGATCGGATTGATGCAGTTCACATCATATAAGTCGTAATGGGTTGGTATCACAAAGTCAGCACCTGTATTTTTAGCCAACTGAACGGCTTCCTGACTGGTTAAACAACCGATGATATCCAGAACCTGTGTTCTATAATAATCTCTGCCATTAATGGGGAGCATTAAGACGTCACAACCATTCAGGCTTTCCTCCAGTCCATCATAAGGACAGCCATCACCGGCGTGAAATATCTCTATGCCACCGAGATTAAACTTGTATCCTAACTCACAATAATTTCCGGATTCATCTATGTGAAATTCTTCGTGAGCAGATTTCATTGCTGTAACACTTATATTGTCCCATAGCTTTGCGGTTTCTCCGTCCTGAAGGGGAACAATTCTCTCCGGTTCAATCCCATAGGAAGAAACGGTATCTTTGATTGGGGCAGGAACAAAGAATTTTGCTTTTTTGTTTGCCCGAGCAAGAGATGCAAGTGTATCGGGATCTGCATGATCATAGTGCGCGTGTGTACAAAAAACATAATCTACAAAATCCAAGTCTTCCGGCCGAATGGGAGGAGGATAGTTTCTAACCCACTTGACCCTTTCGGTGCAGCAATTTTGGTCCACATAGTCCGATAAGTATCCATCAATTATAATATATTTGTCTCGGTACTTCAACAGATAACCGGTTTGACCCAAATAATAAAATCCAATCTGATCGGGAGTAAGTTTAGTTTCCAATATATACGTTTTCATACAGTATACTCACTTTCTGCTCTAAGTATTGACAATTATATCACGCTGTGATATAATTGTCAATAGGTATATTGCAAAGGATAAATTATTTGGAGAGGAAAGTGTATATAGTATGAAAGCAGTTGTAATAAAAAAGCCCAATGACATTTGTCTTGCTGAGGTAGAAATTCCAACTCCTCCTCCTGGGTTTGCCAGAATTAAAGTAAAGGCAGCGGCAATTTGTGCAACGGATCTGGAAGTAGTAAGTGGTAACATCGCTGCAAATTATCCCTTGACGCCGGGACATGAATGGAGTGGCGTGGTTGATGCTGTGGGGAGTAAAGAAGATGAGATTTGGGTTGGGAAAAATGTTATTGGAAGCAGTGATGTAGTTTGTCTGAAATGTCCCGCTTGTAGAAGCGGTAACTGGCGATATTGTGAGGAATTTGAGGAAATTGGTTTTAAACGTAACGGAGCCTATGCAGAGTATATGTTGGCTCCGGTATATGGACTTTGTGAAAAGCCGGAGAATGTTCCTTTTGAAAATGCCGCACTTTGCGAACCCCTTGGCGTTGCGATGGGAACATTGAAAAAGGCTAGGGCAAAAGCCGGACAAACGCTTTTGATTATCGGCGCGGGATCTATTGGCCTTTGTATGTTGGCGGTTGCGAAGACTATGGGATTAAAAAAAGTTGTAGTTTGTGGGAGGTCAAACAATGGTCTTGAACATGCGAAAATATTGGGGGCCTATGCAACCATAGCAACGAAGGAGCAGGATTTGGAAGAAGAGATAAAGAAACTGCATCCGGATGGTACCGATTTGATTGTGGATGCAACCGGTGCTGAAGAGTGTATTCAGAAAAGTTTGCGGATTCTGAAAAAAGGCGGAACTCTGGCTTTGGCAGGATATGGCGGCGGTAAGATGATGAATATAAGAATCGATGATATTCACATTAAAAATCTCAAGGTAATTGGTGCGGGGAATAACTGGAATATGCACCAAAAGGCGTTGGAACTCATGTCTGATGGTTCCGTGGATTTATCCTGTTTTATCACCGAGAGAATATCTTTGGAGGATTACGAAAAAGGCTTGTCGATGGCAAAAAATCGTCCTTATGGCTTTGTAAAGGCGGTATTCGTTAATGAGTAAGAATATTCTCGGGATTGACCTTGGCACCTCTTCTGTAAAGCTTGTACTTCGCTATGAAGACGGCAGATTACACAAAACAAAAGCTGTGTATTCTTCCAAAACACCGGATGGGTGGATGAGTGCAATCAAAGAAGCATATGCAGAATTGAATGAAGAATCTATTGATGCAATCGGTCTTTCTTCTCAGGTTGGTACCTATGTTATTAATGAAAAAGAAGTGATAGGTTGGGAAGATGGAGCGGGAAAAGAGGAACTGGAAATCATCAAGAAACAATATCCACAGGAAACTTTCATTCGCGAAATTGCTATGCCCCATCCGGATATTATTTCGTATCCCATTCCGAGATTACTTTCCATTAAGAAGAGATATGATTCTATCGAGACAATCTGCCAACCTAAAGATTATCTTTGTAAGATGCTAACCGGAAACTATGTCACGGACCAATATTCCTATCGTGGACTTGTTCATACAAAAAAGGGAGAGTACAGTAACTTTTTTCTCCATGAAATTGGTATTGATAGGGCGGTGCTTCCCAAGGTATTGTATCCTGATGATATTGCCGGAATTACCACTGCTGCATGCGAGAAAAACTTTGGAATACCTGAGGGTATTCCGGTTTATGTAGGTCTTAATGACTTCTTTTCCTCTTTGATCGGAATGGGAATTAGTGAAGAGGGGGATATGTTTGATGTAACCGGAACCAGTGAGCATTTGGGAATTATTCAAAATAAATTAAACTGTAATACAAAAATGGTGTCAGGTGTCTATTTCGATAAGTTTGTCCATTATGGAGTGACCGCTTCCAGTGGAGCATCTCTTGATTTTGGAATAAAAAATTTTGACTTGAAAAACTGCTCTATTGAAGATTGCCTGAAACATAATCCTCCCATTTTTCTCCCCTATCTGAATGGAGAACGGGCTCCAATTTTCGATCGCAATGCACGAGGTGTTTTCTTTGGAATTGGGGCTGATTGTACTAAGGAAGATATGGCATATTCAGTAATGGAAGGTGTTGTGTTTAGCTTATACCATATTTATGAAACAATGGGTAGTCCTGTATGCGGAAGAATCATTGTCAGCGGAGGTGCTTCCCAAAATATAGCATTAAACAAACTCAAGGCAGAGATGTTTCATACCAGCATTTATACTCTTGAGGAGAATGATACATCTGCGCTCGGAGCAATCTGTGTTGTTGCCAAAGCACTTAACCTATGTGATAAAAACGATTCCTTAAATAGGATATCTGCAGTAATGGAGCCGGATGGAAAATATCGGGATCTTTTCATGAAGCGTTATAGCATTTATAAAAATATTTATTCATCGTTGAAAGAACAGTTTGAAAATTTAGCCAATATAAGAAAGGACATGATGTGACAAATGAGTTGTGTAATTTTTGGTGCGGGAAAAATATCAAGAGGATTTATTGGACATTTACTTTACTTAAGTGGAATCGATTTTACCTTTGTGGAAAAATTTGAAGTCGGAGGCCAAGCGGT
>JAZRCD010000222.1:0-8176 GCA_045635425.1 Ructibacterium sp.
GGCATTCCCTTTAAAAATTCAGGGACGTCCGAATCTTCTAACCGCTCCCGTACACCTGCAAAAAGAACAATGGCAACCAAGAAACCGATGGCGGCAGAAGTACCATAGGTCAGAGATTTCAAAAAGCTCATAGCAGTACCGCTGAACTTTGTGATGTTCTGAATGGCAACACCCAGCACTGCACAGTTGGTGGTGATCAAGGGAAGATAAACACCTAAGGAATTGTAGAGTGCAGGAGCAGATTTTTGCAGGAACATCTCAACAAGTTGAACCAATACTGCAATAACCAGAATAAAAGCAATGGTTTGCAGATACTCAATATGGAAAGGAACCAGCAGATATTCCTGAACCACCCAAGTTAATGCCGATGCACAAAGCATAACGAAGATAACGGCAAAACCCATACCGGTGGCAGTCTCTACCTTTTTGGAAACACCAAGGAAGGGGCAGATGCCGAGAAACTGTACTAAGACGAAGTTGTTAATCAGAATCGCACCGATGCTGATGATCAATAACTCACTCATGGTTCTTTGCCTCCTTTCTTGCTTTGCGTTTAGCAGAAATCACGTTGATGATTGCAAGTAAAACACCCAAGGTCAAAAATGCACCGGGAGGCAGAATCATCATGGATACAGGTTGGAAACTATCGCCAAAGAGGGGGATCCCTGCAAAGGTGCCTGCGCCTAAGATTTCACGAACGGCTGCAATCAAAGTCAGGGAACAGGTAAATCCAAGGCCCATGCCCAAACCATCAAAGATGGATAACAGGGGATTGTTCTTGGAAGCAAATGCCTCTGCGCGTCCTAAAATGATACAGTTTACTACAATCAAAGGAATGTAGATGCCCAAACTCTTGGAAAGTTCCGGCAGATACGCCTTCAGGAGCATTTCCACGATGGTAACAAATCCGGCAATGATGACAACATAGGATGCAATACGGATTTTATCGGGAATAAACTTTCTTAAAAGAGAAATAACAAGATTGGAACAAATCAATACCGCTGTGGTAGAAAGTCCCATACCGATGGCGTTGGTAACGCCGGTGGTAACTGCCAATGTAGGGCACATGCCAAGGAAGAGTACAAAGGTGGGGTTTTCCTTAAGTAAGCCGTTGACGAAAGTTTTTATTGAGGAAGATTTCACGATTTGGCCCCTCCTTTCTGTGCGGTTTCTGCCGCCTCAAGTGCGGCGTTAACTGCTTTGGTAACCGCTTTGGAAGTGACGGTAGCACCGGAAATAGCCGTGATTTGGTTTCTGGTTGGCTCACCATTTTTAATAACCGAAATGCCACCTGACAACTTGTGATATTGATCGGTAAAGGATGGGTCGGTGGACTTGGCGCCCAGACCGGGTGTTTCCGCCATACTCATAATTTTAACGCGATTAACAGTTCCGTCAGGAAATACACCAACCATAACGTTGATATCTCCGCCATAACCTTCGGAACAAATGGTGTTAACCACATAACCGCCGGACTTACTTTTGTAGATGGAGTTCAAAGTAACGCCGGTTTCGGACGGGGTGAAGTCTTTCAGGTTAATCTGAGAAAAAGCACCGGCATCCGGTAAAACCTCGGACATGGTTTGCTCGAAGTTCTTTTGATCGTTTTCTGTGATAACAGGAGCAGTAATTTGGTTAACAAAGGCTAAAAGACCGGTTACGATAGCACAAATCAAAAGAAGTTTTATGGTCAGTGTTAAAGTTTCTTTCATATTACGCTACCTCCTTCTTGAATCGAGTTGTTCCGTAACGACGGGGCTTGCATACTTTGTCAATCAAAGGTGTTGCAACGTTCATCAAAAGGATGGAGTAGGAAGCACCTTCGGGATAGCCACCCCACAGACGAATCAATACGGTTATAACACCACAACCAAATCCAAACAGAATTTGTCCGTTGGGAGTGAAGGGGGTGGTGGTATAGTCGGTTGCCATAAAGAATGCACCGAAAATCAAACCGCCGGAGAGAACGTGGTAAAGGGGATCACCGGTAAAGGGACCGTAGGAGCCACCGAAAATCCAAGTTCCCAAAGCAACGGTTCCAATGAAAATCAAGGGGACACGAAGACGAATTACCTTGGTAACGAGCAGGTAAATGCCACCAATCAGAAGTGCCAGTTTGGAAGTTTCACCAATACATCCGCTTACATTACCAAGGAACAAGGTAAGATAAGAGGGCAGATTGGCCATACCATCGGAAAGCGCGACAAGGGGGGTTGCGGAGGTAACCGCATCCACTTGCGGGAAGGTGGTCATGGGAAGTGTCCAGGAGGCGAGCATAAAAGCACGCGCTGCCAAAGCCGGATTCATAAAATTGTGTCCCAAACCGCCAAAGAACTGCTTTACAATAATGATGGCAAAGAAGGAGCCGATAATCGGAATCCAGATGGGAACATTAACAGGAAGATTCATACCAAGAATCATACCGGTTATTACCGCGCTGAAATCAGAAATGGTGATAGGCTTTTTCATAAGCTTTTGCCAAAGAGCCTCAAAAATGACACAGGAATTAACACAAAGGAGCACCACCAAAAGGGCACGGGAACCAAACACGATGCATCCTGCCAAAAGTGCAGGAAGAAGGGCAATGATGACGTGGAGCATAATCGTTTGTGTTGTATCTCCCCCTGCAATATGGGGAGAATGAGAAACATATAATTTATATTGTTTTTTACTCGGCATAGCACAATCCCTCCTTAATTATTGTTTGGTTTTTGCATTACGCATTTTCAGTTTTGCAATTCGGATCTGCTGAACCTGACGCCGTCTGGACGGGCAGGTAAAAGCACAACTTCCGCATTCGATACAATCCTCCACGTGGAGTTTGCTCAATGCTTCATAATCATCTCTTCTTGACAAGGTGTCCAAAAGATTCGGCTGAAGATTCATGGGACAAACATAAAGACATTTGGAGCAACGAAGACATGCGGTTTCTTCCTCCAAATGAGCGGAGTTTTGGCCAAAGCAGAGAATGCCGGAGGTTCCTTTGATAACGGGAACATCCAGGTTGGGAACCGCTGTTCCCATCATGGGTCCGCCCATCAGAACCTTTTGAGGAGCTTCCAACACACCGCCGGATTGTTCTACAACATGGCGGAAGGGGGTGCCGAGACGCACACGGAAATTCATGGGGTTCTTCAAAGCATCACCGCCCAGAGTAACGATACGGGTGGTCAAAGGAATACCTTTGATGATTGCACGAGCAATGGCGGCAGCGGTGTCAATGTTAATAACCACACACCCTGCCTGCCAAGGCAGTTGTCCGGGCTTGATCTTTCTGCCGGTAACCGCATTGATCAGTTGTTTTTCTGAACCTTGGGGATATTTTGTCTTTAAGGAAACAACATGTACCTTCTTAACAGGGAATGCCGCTGCAGCCTCCGTCATGTGGGCAATGGCATCCGGCTTGTTGTTTTCGATGGCAATGTATCCCTCGTCCAAACCAAAGAGTGTCAGGATAATGGACAGACCGCGCAAAATCGTTTTGGTGTTTTCCAACATGACACGATGGTCGTTTGTGAGATAAGGCTCACATTCTGCACCGTTGATGATAACGTGATCAATCTTTGCCTCTTCAGGGGGAGAAAGTTTTACATGAGACGGGAATGTAGCACCGCCCATACCGACAATACCGGCATCCTGAATGGCACTGATAATTTCCTTGGGAGAGAGGGTGGTATAATCACGCTCTTCCATGGAAAAATCAGACACAGGGGTGTCCTGATGGTCGTTTTCTACAATAATACAATCCACCATGGTTCCGTTGGGGTGAAGTCTCTTCTCGATGGACTTCACGGTACCGGAAACCGAAGAATGGATGTTGGCAGAGACGAAACCGGCAGCCTCTGCGATTTTCTGACCCATTAATACGGCATCCCCTTTTTGTACACAGGGAACAGCAGGTGCCCCAATGTGCTGAGAAAGGGGGAAGATAAGTTCATCCGGCGGATCAAGATTCACAATAGGTTTGTGACAAGTTGCCTCTTTCATGTCGGCAGGATGAACGCCGCCACGGAATGTTTTCATAAGCAAATCCTCCTTGTGGAATTGGTTAAAAATTCATCTGAAAATATAACAAAAAAGTATGTTAAAAAATTCACGAAAACTCCAGTATTTGTGCAGGATACACACCTAATCTATTATACAGATTTTGATGACTTTTGTCAACAAAAAAGGTTGTCTATTTTTTCACATACTTTCCATCAAAAAAGGAGTGCCTCGGCACTCCTTTTTTTACTTTGTGTGAAGGATTTTTTTGAGCGTAGAACCGCTATGGCGATGCAGGAAAAAGATACAGAATCCTGTGAACAAGCCGGTAATGATTCCGGAAATCCAAAGAATGGGAAGATAGGATAAAACCGCCGGAGTTCGGGTCAGGAGAACCGCGACGAGGATTTGTATGGTGTTATGGGTCAGGGCGCCTAACGCGCTGATGCCCCAAAGGAACGAGGCGGAGCTTTTGCGAAGGAGGAGATATTCCGCCAAAAGACTTGCTAATCCGCCTGTAAGACTATAAAAAAGAAGGGCAGGATTTCCTGCAAAGAGTGCGCCCAGAAGAATGCGGGCAATCAAAATCAAGACAGCATCCTTGCCGGACAGATAGACCAAAGCAAAGAGGGTAATCAGGTTGGATAAACCGAGTTTTATACCGGGAATGGGAGTCAGGGAGGGAAGTTGTGCCTCGATAACAAAAATCCCCAAAGCAATGGCAGTCAGGAGCGCATTGACAGAGAGTCGTTTAACAGACATAGTACACCTGCTTTCTATTGAGAAACAGCATCTAATGAGGAGGTGCCGTCTTTGATTTTTATGACCAATTTATGTGGGAGACAAACAATGGGAGTTCCTCCGGAGCGAATTTCTCCTTGATGAACGCAAAGTTTGTCGGGACAGTTGGCAGATTCCATCCGAATACCGCCCTGAGATGCCACAAGGGTGTTCTCTCGACCTTGATCTGCAAGGGAAATGGTCTTTGGCTCCGACAGATGATGCAAGGGGACGGTTTGGATTAAAACGCCGTCTTGATATATCTCGGCAACAGGCGTTTTGGGTGGAAAAACACCGGGTAGAAGGAGAAGAAGAAAACTAAGGATCAGGATTCCTGACAACAGAAATATCCAATGTTTTGTTTTCATGATTTCACCGCCTTGCCCAAAAATTCTTGAGAAAAATGTACCTTTACCATGAATGATAACGATTTTCAAGTTTTTTGTCAATATTTTGTTCCAAAATGCTTGTCTTTTTGGTTACAGTTGTGTTATACTAAGAATACACACGAAACATATTAGAGAATTTGTACGGAAAGCATGAGAGAGGGTGTTTTGGAATGAATTACACCATGTTGACGGATTTTTATGAACTTACCATGGCAAACGGCTATCTCAAAGAAGGAATGGGAGAGAAGATTGCCTATTTTGATATGTATTTCCGTCAGGCTCCTGACGGCGCCGGATTTGCTATTATGGCAGGCGTGGAGCAGATGATTGAATATATGAAAAATCTGAAGTTCGAGAAAGAGGATATTGCATACCTTCGGGAAAAGAAGATGTTTGATGAGGATTTTCTCAACTACCTCGAGAACTTCAAGTTTTCCTGTGATGTTTGGGCAATTCCTGAGGGAACACCCATCTTCCCTAACGAACCTATTGTTACGGTGCGAGGACCTTTGATTCAGGCGCAGTTTGTAGAGACTATGATTCTCCTTACAATAAACCATCAGAGTTTGATTGCCACCAAGAGTAACCGTATTGTTCGGGCGGCAGGAGATATTCCCGTAATGGAATTTGGTTCTCGTCGTGCCCAGGGTTATGACGGAGCAATATACGGTGCTCGTGCGGCCTATATCGGTGGTGTATGCGGAACGGCGTGTACCATTTCGGAGCAGATGTTTGGGGTTCCTGCATTAGGAACCATGGCACATAGTTGGGTACAGTCTTTTGAAAGTGAGTATGAAGCGTTTTTGGCCTATGCCAAGACATACCCGAATAATTGTACCCTTTTGATTGATACTTATCATGTTTTGAAAAGCGGTTTGCCCAATGCGGTCAGAGTATTCAATGAGGTATTAAAGCCACTTGGAATTACCAATTGCGGTGTTCGGATTGATAGTGGTGATATTACCTATCTTACCAAGAAATGCAGAGAATATTTGGACAATGCCGGCTGGGAATCTGCCAAGATTGTTATCTCCAATTCTTTGGATGAATATATCATTCGGGACATTCTTCAGCAGGGCGCTAAGGTGGACTCTTTTGGTGTAGGTGAACGTTTGATTACTTCTAAGTCCGAACCGGTCTTTGGCGGAGTTTACAAACTGGTTGCGGTGGAAGAGGATGGAAAGATCTGTCCCAGAATCAAAGTGAGCGAAAACGTTGCCAAGATCACCAATCCATATTTCAAAAAGGTTTATCGCCTTTACTCCAAGGATACGGGGAAGGCCATTGCAGATGTGTTGACGGCTCATGATGAAGTAATTGACGATAGTCAGGATTATGAAATTTTTGATCCGAGAAATACATGGAAGCGAAAGACGGTAAAGAATTTTGAAGCAGTAGAACTGCAGGTTCCCATTTTCAAAGAGGGAGAATGTGTATATGAATCTCCTGAACTTCCTGAAATTCGAGAACATCGGCAGAAGTGTCTGGATGCAATCTGGGATGAAGTGAAGCGGTTTGAGAATCCCCATGAATATTATGTGGATTTGTCTCAACGGCTTTGGGATATCCGATATGAATTGCTCTCCAGCCACAGTTACCAATGATAAGGATGAACAAACATATATAATGTAAGACGAAAGGATGATTGTAATGACAGAAAACACCGTGGAATCCTACAATCTGGGGAAATTAGGTGTCATCGGCATGAAGGGCTGCGAGGAGATGGCTCAGAAGATTAACTTCTACTTGAAACGGTTTAACGAAGAGAACGGAGGAGAGGAAATTGAATCGTTCCTGATTCCTGTCAACAACCCTCGGTTTGGTACCGGTGAGGCTAAGGCAATGATTCTCCATTCTATCAGAACATATGACATCTATATTGTGATGGATGCCTTTAACTATGGCGCTACATATAAGATGTACGGCACCGAGCATCGGATGAGTCCGGATGATCATTTCCAGGATTTGAAGCGTATTATCTCTGCTATGGGCGGTAAGGCAAAGCGGATTACCGTAATTATGCCTATGCTTTATGAGGGCCGTCAGCATAAGAGAATTGCACGGGAGTCTTTGGACTGTGCATGGGCGCTTCAGGAACTGGAGAATATGGGTGTAAACAACATCATTACCTTTGATGCGCACGACCCCAGAGTTCAGAATGCAATTCCTTTGACAGGATTTGAAAACATTCATCCCACCTATCAAATGATTAAGGCTTGTCTCCGTTATGATGATTCCATCATGCTGGATAAGGACAACACCGTAATCGTATCTCCTGATGAAGGTGCAATGGGTCGTTGTATTTATTATTCTTCCGTACTTGGTATGGACATGGGTACCTGCTACAAGCGTCGGGATTACTCTACCATCGTAGACGGCAAGAACCCCATTGTTGCACATGAGTTCTTAGGTCGCGATCTGGATGGCAAGAACGTTATTATTGTAGACGATATGATTGCATCCGGTGACTCTATGATTGATGTTGCAAAGCAGATGAAAAAGAGAAACGCAAAGAGAGTTTTGGTATTCTCCACATTTGGTCTTTTCACTGAGGGTGTAGAGAAGTTCAATCAGGCGCACGAGGAAGGCGTTATTGATGCTGTCTTCACCACCAATCTGGTATATCGCAGACCTGAGTTGGAGGGTTGTGATTGGTATCATGAGGTAGATATGTCCAAGTATATCGCTTTGGTAATCAAGACCTTGAACGAAGACAAGTCCATCAGCGAACTGTTGACTCCCATTGGAAGAATCGAAAAAATCTTAGACAAATACAGGAATAAATAATGAAAAAAGAACGTTTCATCTCTGCCGAGGAAATGGCGGTACAGAGAGAATATATCGAAAGAATCAAGGCTATGCATCAGGGGAGAGGGGAAAAACCCCTTGCCTTTATTGAGACCTATGGTTGTCAGCAGAACTCCAGCGATTCCGAAAAAATCAAAGGTATGCTTTGGGATATGGGATTTGAATTCTGCCGGAAGGCAGAGGATGCAGATTTGGTTCTTTACAACACCTGTGCG
>JAZRCD010000223.1:0-5024 GCA_045635425.1 Ructibacterium sp.
TCCCCTTTGTATTTCTAACAACTACTCCTTTAACTTCAAACTGGATCCTAATGGTACCTTCCAGACACAGGCGCATAAGGTATGGAGTGGTAATGACAGAGTATACATTGATTTCTCCAACAACGGCGTAACTGTTTGGGGTCGTGCAGAAGGCACAGATAATATGGGGGTCAGTGCAAACCTGGTTGATTACAAGCCCGGTACTTCTTGGAATGATGTTGTAATCAAAGCCAATGATAACAATGGTTATGACGTATATATGAAGAAGGCAACCGATACAGAGTTTACACTGGTTAATTCCACCACCACTTATCGTCCCGGTAATGCTTGGAACACCGGCGGATTTACCGTAAACGCAAAAAGTGCCAAGATGGGTTATGCAGTATCTTGGGTTGCAACCAAAAACCAACCCGGAACCATTGATGCTATTTTAGATGGACCTGCTGTTTCGACGTTTGCTTTTGACTTTGATGGTGATTTTGATCCGACGTACTGGAAACGTCAGGGCTCTTTGACCAGTCCTTCAGGTATCACATATTCCGACGAGAATGGTCTGGATTTGAGCACTGTGACTGAGAGTTCTGCCACATGGAACTACAACGCATATAGTGGTTGGTCACCCTTCAGTGCAATGCCTCCGTGGAATGCGGCAGATTATACACCTCAGGCTGTATATTTCAAAGCAAAAGGTACAGTAAACGTACAATTCAGGGGACCCGGTAACGCAGGAAGATTCTATCTTGATATTTCTGATAACGCAGCAATTGGTACCGGTGGCGGAACGGCTACTTATAACAATCCTATTTCTACCGATGGCGGTTGGATGGAATATTTGATTGTGCCAAATGCGGTTTCAACGACAGACGGATATACTTTCTATGTTAAGGGAACTACTGCTACCGGCGGAAAATGGGTAAAACGTGCTGAATGTTCCGATTGGAGAACAGGTGGCGGTAATACCACCGGTTTCAACTTGTATGCTGCAGGTGGTGGCGGAGGCGGTCAGGTTAAGAGTATCAGAACCTACCGAGTAGGCGTTCCTAATGAAAATGCAAACGGTGGTATTCCTGTTAGTCTTTGGTTCTGTGATGATATGAATGCAGAGGCATCTTTGGCGAACCTTACAGACGCAAATGTTGTTTATAGTGATGGAATTGCAAACTTCCCAACAACCGTTGAATCAGGGCAATTGATGTACCAGTTAACAGATGCAGTGATTCCTGTTGGAGGCTATGCAGAATTTAAAATTCGGTCTAACGGAACCCATTCATTTTCTGTAGGTGATGGTGCGACAGGAATTGGCGCAACCATCCACAAAGACTATGGTGAGGTTTCCGGAAGCGGTTTGTATTCTGCGGATAGTAGTAGTACATGGAGAACCTACCGCGTTGTTCGTACTTCCGACGGGTATTCGGCTTACTCAAGAGTTGATGGGAACAGTGGTTGGCTGAAAATAAACGAAAATGTTACGGCCTCCACAGCGGTTAATGGTATTAAGATTACATTTGATACCCATGCAGATGGAACATCTGTGGGCAAGGGTCAAATGGATTATCTGAAGATTTATGGGTCCGTATTTGAGAAGGAGGTTATGCTCCTTGATGGTGCGGGAACAAAAGTGCTTGAAGAAAATACAACACCCACTTATCCCGATGCCATATCTGCAGCTATTAAGGCGGATCCGCAAAAAGATCGTATTTTCTTCTTTGCTGTGTATGGAGAAAAAGGGAATTTGATTGATGTTGTTCAGAAAAATCTTCCTGCTAATACAGAAGGATATACAGTTGTATGTAATCCCTTTAAAAAATCAAATAAAGTGAAAAAATTAAAAGGCTTTTTGTGGAATGGCATTGATGGGTTAAAGCCTGTATGTGATTTCGTTGAAGTCAAGGGTAATGTGTCATCGTGGGAAGATGATTGGACTCTTGGTGGAAAAGCAACGGTAGAAGATAATAAGATTTATCTTACATCGGTCACAAACGGAGAATCTCATGCAGAATATAATAAAGAAATCGGTTCTCAGTTTGATATTTCATGGCAGATGGAAGTTGACACTTTTGGAGGTCAAGAAGAGGTTCTGGTTTATACCGGTTCTAATTTATATGCTTTGAATGTTGCGGAAGATGGCATCACATATAACACACAGTCCGGCACCAAAACCTTCCCGTGGGTTGTTGGTAATGGAAAGCATGAATACAGATTGTTTGGTAACAACGGAGCAGGCTCTTTGTTTATCGATGGATTCTTTGTTGGTGATTTGACCAATGTTGCCAAAAGTTCCGAAAATGCGAAAGTCCGGTTCCAGAATCAAGGTGTTTCAGATGTAGAGATTTCATCGGTTCATTTTGAAGCATTTTCAGAGGGTAACATTCCTCAAAAAGGTTTTTACGATGATTTTAATAACGGTGATTTATGTGGCTGGAACGCACCTGGCACGAAGTTTACTGTTAACGGAACTACCTTTGAGAAACAATGGGTAACCTCTGAAAACGGACACCTAATCGTTACGGATTATCATTTAACCCAAAGTCCCAACACCTGTGTTACTTCATCTTCAAGAAGTATCTCTCAAATTGGTGATGAGTATGTTTTGCAGGCAAGAATAAAGTTTTCCAGTTGGGGAACTGAAAGTTATATGGTGACGGAAGTTGCCGGAAAGAGACTGACATTAGATTTCCGTGAAAAATACTTCTCGGTAGGTGTGGACAAAGGATATTCTACTGAAATCAGTGATCAGTTATGGCTTAAAACAACGGATTATCAGGATCTGATGGTTGAGACATACAATCACATGAATAACGCTCGGATTTATTTAAATGGCGTTTTAATTCAGGATACACCTTTGGCAAATACAACAGACGGGTTAAATCGTATTTTCCTCCAGGCAAATGGTGGTTGGTATCTGCCTGCAACCATGGAGATTGATTACGTTAAGTATTCTCCTAAATATTATGATCTGAAGATAACTTCCCCTGCAAATGGTGCGACATATTATGTAGGTGATCCTATTAATCTTTCAACATCTGCAAATGCAAAATATGTGTTAAATGGTACTGAGATTGCAAGCGGATCATCTGCAACCATTGACAGCCTTCCTGCGGGACGATATCAACTGAATGCAGAATATAATAACAAGGTTAGCGATACCATTCACTTTGTTGTAAAAGAAAAAGCATCTGCATCCGTTCAGGTTACCCAAAGCGGAAGTGATGCAACCTTCTCTTTGGTATCTGTAAGTGGCTTCGATTCTGTTTCAAATGTGGAATACTTGCTGGATGGCAAGAAGGTAGGAGAGGCATCTGTAAATCCTTATCAGGTGAGTGTTTCAAATGTTGCTTCACAAAATCATATTCTGGAGGCGATCGCATATAA
This sequence comes from Ructibacterium sp., assembly GCA_045635425.1. Lineage (GTDB taxonomy): Bacteria > Bacillota > Clostridia > Monoglobales > Monoglobaceae > Ructibacterium. The sequence goes on from JAZRCD010000223.1 coordinate 3,373, forward strand.
CCAAGCAGGAATCGTTGTTGGAAGATTTACAAAAGAACTTCCTGCAGTCATTAATGGCAATGTAAGCACCTCTCATTCCAATGATATTTCCTATACAGTATCAGGGGATGGAACTGCAGTTGTTGAAAACGGAACCCACAAGTTGCAAATGAAGCACACTGCGGTATCTATCGAATATCTTACTGCTGAAGGAACCCAAACCTACAACAAAGGAAATGGAACATTCAGAGTACTGACGGATGGTCCTTATGCAGAGGTGTATCGGAATGGTCAATATATCTTTGGTTTCTGTATGCCAAAATCAACAGAGATAAAAACAAGTTTCACCGGCAGTATTACAGGGAGTACTGTTGCGGTACCGCCTGAAAGAAAGTGCTACTTTACTGCCCGTAATTTGAATGTTGAAAATGGTGTATATACGTTGGCGGAAATTTCCCATAATCATAATATTGACTTTGTTGCAAGCCCTGAAGATGAGGTGCAACTTGTTCTCAACGACGGATATTACAGAAATAATATTTCCTTGAAAAATGGAAAAATTTATGTATGGGAGTCCGAAAAGAATAATTCCGTACCCCAAGAAAAAGAAGTAATGAAGATGCCACGTGGAGAGGTATTCTATCGGTTGGAAACTGTGGTAGGAATGTCTCGGTTGTATATTGACGGCAAGTGGGTATATACCTTCAGGAACGGCGTTGTTGCAGGTAAGAGTGGTCTTCTTGGTGTCAATGTAACGGGAGGAGACGGATTATCATACTTGAGTGTAAACCAGAGCAAGGACTTATATTTCTTGAACGATACCTTTGATCGGAGCGGTGAGTTTAAGTCTGTTGATTATTGGATGACAAGCAACCAAATGACGACTGCTTTGAATAGTGAAGATTTGGTATTAACATCCACCGCTCAAAATGGTATTGCAGAACTCAGTGCATCGGTTGGAAACGCATCTCTGACGGCGCATTTGACGGTTACATCCGGAACGGAAGGATTATGGTTTGTTGTCAATCATGCGGTTACTGATTCTTACACCAAAGCCGGATATAATTTCAAGACCGGCCAGTATGAAATCATTGATGTTGTTAAGGGTGTGGAACAGAGTAAGGTAACCCAGGGAGGAACTCTTTCTACGGGTGTTAGAGTTTTGATGAAGGTTGTGGTTGAGGAAACTGCAACCGGCAAGTATGTTTCCTTGTATGTAGATGGAAACAAGGTTATCACAAAGAACGATCCTTTGACAGCACGTGGTCGAATTGGATTTATGGTGGCAAACGGTAAGGTGTCTCTTGGATATATTGTATATCGAGGCGATGCGAAACCTATGTTGGATATGCGTGATACTCCCATTATGGGTGGTACTACGACACTTGATATGATTGAAACTCCTGATAAGACCTATATGGTAAATGGTGGAGGCGGATACACGACCACCGATGGAGGAAAGACTTGGGAGAAGTTTACACCACAAAAAGGACAAGGCTTGAGTACTGAGACAAGTGTTGGTATGACTGAAAATATGGTTACCTTGGACAACGGTGAGATCATTTCCATGGTTGTTGTTGCGCCTCCCGGATGGAGAGATGAGTATGGTCAGCGTCGAGGATACTACAGACCATATTATTCCAAGGATAATGGTATGAACTGGAGCCACAGTG
>JAZRCD010000224.1:0-1407 GCA_045635425.1 Ructibacterium sp.
GCTGCAATAGAGGCAATGGAAAGAATCGTGGCAAAGATGAATCAAGGAAGCATTACATGGGCATCTGTGGGACAATTTTTCCCTTATGTGATATTTCTTGCGCCGGTGCTGAACGAGTATCTTCGCAATATGTCAGAGGTACTTTATGGAGAACTTAGTTCCATGGAAGGTGTAAAGATGAGTCCGTATTACAAGCCGGGACAATGGCTACCGCATGCCACGATTGGAAAAACTCTGTCGGAAGAGCAAATGAGAGAGGCGTTTGAAGTGTTGCAGAAGAGTTTTGGTGTATTTGAAAGCAAAGTGGTAAAAATTGGTCTTGCAAAACCAAACCCGCATAGAGATATTAAAATATGGGAAATATAAAAGAACGGTCACAGTTTGATGCTGTGACCGTTTGGTTTAGATTGCGTATATAATCATTCCGGAAATCGCTGCTACTGTAATTAGAAGAATCGGCGAAATCGCTTTTCCCTTTCGTTTCTTGTAAAGAAACATTGCTACAAGTATGATTGCCATAATCACGAATGACTGCCAGTTCTTCGGAATACTAAACCCTTCTGCAAAAGCATTCTCAATAATCATATGAAGACCTGTTGCCATAATGATACCGATGATGCAAGGCTTGATTCCGGTTAGCACACCTTGCACATAAGGGTTCTTCAGGAAGTTCTTAAGTATCATCGAGAGAACTAAAATGATGATAAAGGCTGGTAGGCAGACCGTAAAGGTTGCAAGAGCAGCGCCGAGGATACCGCCAACTTCATTTCCAATGTATGTTGCTGTGTTGACCATAATCGGACCCGGTGTACTTTCACTAATAGCAAGAAGATATGCGAATTTGGATTCCGTCACCCAAGCGTTTTCCATAACAACTTCGCGGATAACCGGAATTGCACCATACGCACCGCCGAAGGAGAAAAGACCGACTTTTAAAAATCCTAAGAACAAATCTAAGTAAATCATGACTGCACCTTCTTTCCTTCTTTCATTTTCTGAATCTGGCCATATACTGCTCCGACAACCCCTGCAATTAAAAGCATATAGATGGTTGAGAAACTTAAGCCAAGGAAGTTAATTGCCAACATAACCAGGCATGCGATGATAAGTATCGCGATGGTAAATGCATTCTTTTTCATTTTCTTATATAAGTTGTAGCCTGCGCGAAGGATAATAAGCCCAACACCGACTTGAATTGCTTTGAATGCATTTGCAACGATCTCGAATTCTAACAGGTTGTTAAAAAAAGATGAGATTAAGTAAATGATAATAAAGGATGGGAGTACCACGCCGAAGGTTGCGGCAATCGAGCCTGCAATCCCGCCTTGAGCGTACCCTGTGTAAGTTGCGCAGTTGATGGCAATCGGACCCGGGGTGGATTCTGCAATCGTAAGTACTGTTGCGAAT
>JAZRCD010000225.1:0-1638 GCA_045635425.1 Ructibacterium sp.
GCTCCGGAGCGAGAGGCGATCGAGGCCTTTGTGAAGGATGCTAAGGAGAAAAATCCAAAGGCAACCATTGCGGTGGGACATAGCGAGGCATCTCCTAAAGAGGTGCAGGCGCTGAAAACTTACGGCCTTTGTCTGGAAACCCATTGTATGAACGCCACCGGCTATCCGGAGCGGGAGTACTTAGGTACCAAGAACTGTGGGCCCGACGAGGCGTGCCTGATGGATTCGGATATGTATGCGGAACTGATTTGCGATTCTATGGGAATCCATGTTCCCCCTGATTTGCTTCAGTATGTATTGACCCTGAAAGGGGTGGATCGGGTTATCCTGATTTCGGACAGTTTTGTCAGCAGTCAGCCATCCCCCGATCATCTTTCCCATATTACCGATTTGCAGTTTGATGAAAACGGAAATTTAAGCGGAAGTCGATTGAGCTTGCATGTGGCATGCAAGAACATGATGCATCATTGCGGTTGCGGTATGGTGGATCTGTTCAAGATGGCATCTCGAAACCCTGCTCGGGTCATCGGGATGGAGAATGAAATTGGCAGTATTCAGGTGGGTAAGCGAGCCAACCTGATTGTGATAGACGATGACTTTGATTTACATGAAGTCATATTCCAAGGAGACAAAATTGAGAAAGGATGCGATGTAGTATGTTAAAAGCAGGCGTAATCAGAAAAGACATTACCCCGCCTACGGGGCTGGAACTGGCAGGATATCCCCATTATCCCAGATATAACACAGGGTTTCATGATCCTCTTTATGCTACCTGTATGTTGTTGGAAAAGGAGAACACCACACTGGCTATGATCAGTCTGGATTTGTTGTTCTTCTCCAAAAAGCATGTGGCAGAGGTAAGACGACGGGTAGAGGAAACCTGCGGAATCCCCGGCGGACATATTATGATTAGTTGTTCCCACACCCATTCGGGTCCTTGGGCATCGGGAAGATTGGATATTGAAAGTTTAGAGGCAGGCAAGGAACAACCCAAGGAATATGTGGAGTTTCTGATTGCCACCCTTTCGGATATGGTAAAGGAAGCCAAGGAGACAGCATTCCCTGCCACCTTCACATCGGGCATTGAGGTTTGCGGTGCCGAGAGCGGTGTGGGCGGAAACCGTCGGATTCCCGGTGGCCCTCACGATCCTCTGGTCAGCGTTATGGCGGTTCGAGATATGGAGGAAAAGGTTCGTGGTGTCTTTGTGAATTACACCCTGCACCCCACCTTCATCCACGAGTGGAGCACCGTTTGTACCGCAGACTATCCTGCGTACTTAAAACTCCGGATTGAAGAGATGGAACCGGGCGCAATCGTTGGATTCACCCAGGGAACATCAGGTAATCAGTCCAGCCGTTACTATCGTCAGGGCGAGAGTTATGACGAGGCAGAGCGTGTTGGCAGAATTTTAGGTAAGGCTGCTCACAAGGTGCTGGAAAAGGCGGTATGGAGCGATGAAATAGAGCTTGCTGCCGCCACCCGTGAACTGGAACTGGAACTTCGGGAGTTTGGTACCGAAGAAGAACTGATTGCTCAGGTGGAGCGGGACGAGAAGATCTACAAGGAACTCTATGCAAAGTATGGTGATTCCGAGAACCGTGAGGAGTATTATCTGTGGCAGAACGCCAATTTGAAAC